>JBAVMZ010000356.1:0-20855 GCA_049690595.1 Occallatibacter sp.
CAACAGCCCTACCCGGAGCGCTACCCCGGCCAGGCGCCGATGTCTCTGGCGGCGCCGCAACCGGCAGCAGCGCCCCAACCGATTTCGCCCATGCCCCCGGCTGCGCCTTATTATCCGGCCCCGCAGCCCGAGTACCCGCCTTACCCGCAGGCGCAGCCTTTCCGCGCAGCAGCCCCGGCGCCACAGTATCCCCCGGCCTATCCCCAGCCCCGCGAACCCCAGTATCCGGCCGCGCGCGAAGAGAACTACCCGCAGCCGCGCAGCCCCTGGGCTCCGGCCGAGCCCCGGGAGCCGATTGGCCGTCCCGCCTGGTTGCAGGCTGACCGCCCGGAGAGTGCCGTTGTGCCCCAGCTGCCGCCGGCCCCCCAGGATACCTTGCAGGGCTCGCGCGACCGACTCACCTCTCGCTGGTTCGCCCTCAAGGGCGTCTTTGAAGGCGCCTCGCCTGCCCCGGTGGAAGCTCCGCCGCCGCCGGCGCCCTCCCGTGCTCCGGTCCTGGCGGTCTTCTCGCTAGCCGGAGGCGTGGGCAAGACTAGCCTGGTGGCCACGCTGGGCCGCGCGCTTTCGGCTCGCGGCGAGCGCGTCCTGCTGGTCGACACCGCCGCCTACGGCCTGCTGCCCTTCTACTTCGGCGCCCGCGACCAGCGCCCCGGCCAGTTGCGCACCTTCAGCCCTCCGGGGACGAGCGGCGACGCTCCCATCCAGATGGTCACCGTCGATCCGGACAGCCTGGCTCCCGACGCTCCCGGCCAGGAGAATCTCACCCAGGAGATCCAGCGCTACGCCCGCAGCGCCAGCCGCGTCATCATCGACCTGGCCACCGCCTCCGGCGCCACCACGCGCCGGGTGATGCGCATGTCCCCGACCATCCTGGTGCCGGTGGTTCCGGATATGAATTCGGTGGTCAGCGTCGGTTCGATCGATGCGTTCTTCAAGCACAGCGCCAAGGCCACCGGCAAGCAGGTGGTCGTCTACTACGTGCTGAACCAGTTCGATCCCTCCCTGCCTCTGCACCTGGACGTGCGCGAGGTCCTGCGCGAGCAGTTGGGCGACCGCCTGCTGCCCTTCGCGCTGCGCCGCGCCCCAGCGGTCAGCGAGGCCCTGGCCGAGGGAATGACCGTGATGGACTACGCTCCCAACTCCACCGTGGCCGAAGATTTCGGCAGTCTGGCCGCGTGGGTCAAGAGCCTTGCTGCGCCCGCCACTACCGGTTATCGAGGCGTGCGCTGGAGTGAACGATGACCGCGACTGGACTTTGGCAGGATATCGGCGCCGGGGAGAATATCTTCACCCGCCTGCTTCGGCTCGTCTTCCTGCTGGCGGCGGCGGTGGTGTTTTACTTCCTGGCCGTTCTTCCCCTTACCTGGCCGCAGCAGGCCGTGCTCGGTCTGCTCACGCTCCTGATGGCGCTGGCTCTGGCGCGCAGTTCCGACTCGTATCTGGTCACCCTGACCCTGATGATGATGTCGATGTTCTGCACCTTCCGCTACGGTTACTGGCGCATCCTCCAGACCGTCCGCTTCTTCCAGGACCCGGCCAACCACTGGGGCGCGCTCGACGCGTTCTTCATCATGAGCCTCATCCTGGCCGAGACCTACGCCTTCTGCATTCTCTTCCTCGGTTACTTCCAGACCATCTGGCCGCTGCGCCGCGCCCCGGTGGCGCTGCCCGACAACGAGGAGGAGTGGCCGCACATCGATGTTCTGATTCCCACCTATAACGAGCCGCTCGAAGTAGTGCGCTACACCGCCCTGGGCGCGCTCAACATGGACTGGCCGGCCGACAAGATGCACGTCTACATCCTCGACGACGGCCGCCGCAAGGAATTCGAGCAGTTCGCCTTCGAGGCTGGCATCGGCTACAAGATCCGGTCCGACAACAAGCACGCCAAAGCGGGCAACATCAACACCGCGCTGAAGTCGCTCACCTCGCCCTTTGTGGCCATCTTCGACTGCGACCACGTGCCCACCCGCAGCTTCCTGCAGATGACCCTCGGCTGGTTCCTGCGCGACCGCAAGCTGGCCATGCTGCAGACGCCGCATCACTTCTATTCCCCTGACCCGTTCGAGCGCAATCTGGGCCAGTTCCGCATCATTCCCAACGAAGGCGAACTCTTCTACGGCATCGTCCAGGACGGCAACGACTTCTGGAACGCCACCTTCTTCTGCGGCTCCTGCGCCGTGCTGCGCCGCACCGCCCTGGACGAGATCGGCGGCATCGCCGTCGAGACCGTCACCGAGGACGCGCACACCTCGCTGCGCATGCAGATGAACGGCTGGAACACGGCCTACATCAATATCCCCCAGGCGGCGGGCCTGGCCACCGAGCGCCTCTCTGCCCACGTAGGCCAGCGCATCCGCTGGGCGCGCGGCATGATTCAGATCCTGCGCACCGACAATCCGCTCTTCGCCCCCGGCCTGAAGCTCTCCCAGCGTCTCTGCTACTTCAACGCGATGTCGCACTTCCTCTACGCCGTGCCGCGGCTGATCTTCCTCTCGGCGCCGCTGATTTACCTCATCCTCTCGCACACCAACGTCCCCGGCTACTGGGCGGCCATCCTGGCCTACGCTCTGCCCCACTTGACGCTGTCGAACGTCACCAACTCGCGCATCCAGGGCGAGCATCGGCACTCGTTCTGGAACGAGATCTACGAGACCGTGCTCTCGCCCTACATCCTGCTGCCGACGATGATGGCGCTGATCAACCCCAAGCTGGGCAAGTTCAACGTCACCGCCAAGGGCGGCATCGTCAAGCGCACCTTCTTCGACACCAAGATCGCGCAGCCCTTCCTCATCCTGCTGCTGTTCAACATTGCCGGCCTGCTGATCGCCATCCCCCGCTTCTTCATCTGGGACCGCGACCGGCCGGGCACGGTCATCATGAACGTGGTCTGGTGCATCTTCAACATCATCATCCTGGGCGTCACCACCGCCGTGGCCCGCGAACTGCGCCAACTGCGGACCAACGTCCGCATCAACGTCGTGACCCCGGTGATGACCAAGCTGGCCGACGGGCAAGTGATCGAAGGCGAGACCATGGATATGTCGCCGGGCGGTATCCGCATTCACTTCGCCGATGCCATCGACGTGATGCCGCAGACGCCCATCCGCCTCGTCTTCCCCATGCCCTCGACCCCGGAATCCGAGTTGACGGCCACCGTCGTCTCTTCCGAGGGCACCGTGCTGCGGGTCCGTTTTGAGGATTTGACGATTCACGAACAGGAAGTGCTGACCATGGTTCTCTACTCACGCGCCGACACGTGGCTGGGCTGGGGCGAGTCGCGCGAAAGCGACGACGTGCTGCGCAGCATGGGGCGGATCTTCCAGATCTCCATGCGCGGTCTGGCCGATACCTTCAAGAGCCTCTTCCTGCACAAGGACAAACCCGCCACCAAATCCACCTCGCTCTCCGTGGTGCGCTCCTCGCTGGTGCTGGCCGCCGCCGCGGCGATCACCCTGGGCGCGCATCTGGTCCAGGCGCAGGCCGCAGGCCCCGCGCCGCAGGCCTCCCAGGTCGCCGGCCAGGCCCAGGCGCAGCTGAACCCCGGCGTGACCGCACCGGGCACGGCCGACAAGACCGCCCAGTTGCCCCCTCCGCCGCCGGGCCAGTTCCGCGACACCTTCACCCTCAACGACGCCGGCTCGCCGCAGATCGAGCTGCACGGCATCGACTCCAGCCACAGCATCTTCTTCACCCTGCCGCAGACGCACGTGGTCCGTTCGGCCAGGATCCACGTCTATTACGCCTTCTCACCCAGCCTGCTGCCGCAGTTGAGCCACATCAAGCTCATCATGAACGGCACGCTGTTTGCCACCATCCAGCCCACGCCCGGTCAGGTGGGCGGCTCGGCCAGCCAGGACGCCGAGGCGGAGTTCTCCATCCCACCCGAGCTGCTGGTTCACAACAACGCGCTGACCATCCAGTTCATCGGCCACTACACCATGGTCTGCGAGGACCCGGCCAACACCACCCTCTGGTCCCGCGTCCACCGCAATACCTTCCTCGACATCCAGGGCGATCTGCTGCCGCTGGCCGACGACCTGAAGCAGTTGCCCATGCCGTTCCTCGACCCGGCCGTCATTCAGCCGCTGAGCATCCCGGTGGTCTTTCCTTCGGCTCCGTCGCCCAAGGCCATCCAGGCCGCCGGCGTGGTCACCAGCTACTTCGGCCTCATCTCCGAAGGGCGACCGGTCCGCTTCCCGGTTCACATCGGCACGCTGCCGCAGGGCAACGTGATCGTGGTTACCGACTCGCCTGGCAACCTGCCCGCCGGCCTCAACCTGGCCGCCGTCTCCTCGCCCACCGTGGCCATGCGCACCAGCCCCGCCGATCCTTACAGCAAGGTGCTGGTCATTGCCGGCAGCGACGGCGACCAGGTGCTCCGCGCAGCCCAGGCCGTGGCCCTGCACACCGACATGCTGCAGGGCGCGCAGGCCTCCATCGACTCGCTGCGCCTGCCAGACAAGCAGCAGCCCGACGCCGCACCACGCTGGGCGCGCACCGACCAGAGTATCGCGTTGTGGGACTACACTACCGCCGATCAGCTCCAGGGCGACGGCTCGGCCCCGCTCAACGTCTACTTCCGCATCCCGCCCGACATCTTCTATTCCGAGCGCCCCAACGCGGTGCTGAAGCTGGTCTACCGCTATAACTCCATCCCCATCGGCCCCATCTCGTCGATGCAGGTGCGCATCAACAACGCCTTCCTCAGCTCGGTGCCGCTGATTCCCGGCCAGGAGGCCTCGCGCAAGACCCAGGTCGACGTGCCGGTGCCGGTCGTCAACCTGCGCCCCTTCTCCAACTCGCTCTCCTTCGACTTCACCTTCCAGTTGCTCAAGAAGGGCGGCTGCCAGGATACGACCCCCATCAACATGCAGGGCGCCATCCTGCGCGACACCTATCTGGACCTGCGTGGCTATCCGCACTATGCGCCGCTGCCCAACCTGGAGACCTTCGCCAACGCCGGCTTCCCGTTCACCCGCTACGCCGACCTGAGCGAGACCACCGTCGTGCTTCCGGCCGCGCCCACCGAGCAGGAGATCGAGACCTTCGTCACGCTGATGGGCCACTTCGGCCGCCAGACCGGCTTCCCGGCGCTGCGCGTCACCGTGGCCGGCGCGGATGCCATGCAGTCCGGCGCGCGCACCGACTTCCTGATCATCGGCACCGGCGACGACCAGCCCGGCTTCGACAAGCTGGCCGGCCGGCTGCCCGTGGCCCTGCACAGCGGACAGATTCAGGTTCATGACACTCAGGGATTCTTCGCCCCCCTGCATCACGCCTGGTGGAAGCTGCGCTCCGAAGAGCACACCGAGTCAGGTGACCTGAGCGCCGCGGGCACTCCCGACGCCATCGTCGAGGGCATCAAGTCGCCTTACGACTCGGTCGTCAGCCGAAGCGTCGTCGCCATCCACTTCCGCGACGCCTCTACAGTGGAATCCTTCCTCTCCACCTTCATGAAGGTGCAGCAGGCCAGTGACATTCAAGGTTCCGTCTCCATCCTCCATGGCGCCCAGTTCCAGAGCTTTCGTATTGGCGCAGAGGTCTATCATGTGGGAGTATTGCCCTGGTGGACTCGCCTGACGCTTTGGTTCATGCAGGTGCCGTGGCTGGCTGCGGTGGTCGTCATAGTGCTCTGCTTCCTGCTCGCCATCTGGACCCGGCAGTGGCTGCGCGCAAAGGCCAGGGCACGGTTGAGAATGCTGGAAGACTAGTACGGAACTCCTTCGGCCGGGCTCGAGCGAAACCGGAGCTGCCGTATCCCGGAGCCGAAGCGCTCAAGTCGACGCGGCCAACACGGAGCGCCGACCCTGCGCCAAGCTCCACAGGGCACACCAGCTCTGGCTTTCGCTCCAGTTGGAAAGCCGTTGCGACCCGTTCATTGGAGTGCTTCTTCATGGGTTTTCCGTGTCCCCGCCCGCGCAAGCGCCTCTTGTTGATCATGGCCCTGCTGACGCTCACCGTTTCCGGTGGTTGCCGGCAGGGTCCGTGGACCCTCTGGAACGCTTACGCTGCGCGCTTCATTGACGCTCAGGGCCGCGTCATCGATCCCCAGGGCGGCGATCGCACCACCTCCGAGGGGCAGGCCTACGCGCTCTTCTTCGCCCTGGCCGACAACGATCGCGCCCGCTTCGACCAGGTGCTGGCCTGGACGCAGGCCAACCTGGCCGCGGGAGATCTCTCCACTCATCTCCCCGCCTGGCTTTGGGGCAAGGACAAGGACGGCGCCTGGAAGACGCTCGATCCGAATCCGGCCTCCGACGCCGACCTCTGGCTGGCCTACACTCTGGTCGAGGGCGGCCGCCTCTGGAAGAACCCCGCCTATACCAACATCGGCCGCAAGATGATGGCCATGATTGCCATTGCCGAGGTCGACAACCTGCCCGGCTTCGGTCCGATGCTGATCCCCGGGCCCGTCGGCTTCCGGCGTCCGCACTCATGGACGCTCAATCCCAGCTATGTCCCAGTGTTTTTGCTGGAGCGCATGGCTGTAATCGATCCGGCCGGACCCTGGCAGCAGGTGGCACTGAACACACCGAAGCTGCTGCGCCAGAGCGCCGTTCACGGCTTTGCCCTGGATTGGGTGGAGTACGTGCCCGGCGACGGCTTCTACCCGGCGCGCTCCCTGCGGAGCAAAGACGATCCGCCGCCCATGGGCAGTTACGACGCCATCCGCGTCTACCTGTGGGCAGGCATGGCCGATCCCGCGGGAAAGATGCGCGGTGAACTGATCGACGCAGTGCCGGCCATGGGCGTATACCTTGCCAATCATGATGCCCCCCCGGAAAAGGTCAGTGACCAGGGCATCCCGATGGAGCAAGATGGACCAGTGGGGTTCTCCGCGGCCGTTTTGCCGTACCTGAGGGCGAATGCCAACACCGAGAAGACGAGTTCGCGGCAAATCATTCGCCTCAGCAAAGAAAGGGATGTATCTTCGGGATTGTACGGGAAGAACCCAACATATTACGATCAGAACCTTGTACTGTTCGCGACCGGGTTTTTTGATGGAAGATTCCGGTTTGGACCGGGCGGAGAACTGAAAGTGGAATGGGCACGCACATGAGGCTTGACGGCTGCAACTGGACAAAGGCTTGGTTGGCTGCGGTTCTTCTGCTGCTGACGCTGCAAACCGGCGTGGCGCAAAAGAAACCGGCTGTGGGGTCGCCGGATGAAGCGCGGCGTGTTCTGGTCGAGAAGGCGCGCGCCCTTGAAGCACGTGGCCGCCCCGACATGGCCATTCAGTTGTGGCAGCAGATCCTGCTGTCGGAGCCAGGCAACACCGAAGCGCTCGCAGGTTTGGCCCGCGACTACAAACTCATCGGCTCGGCCGAACAGTCCGCGGCCGCCCTCGACCGCCTGCGCAAGATCAACCCCAACGACCCGAATATCGGCAAGATCGGCTCGCTCACCAGCACCCGCATGCAGAGCGACCGCCTGCGCCAGGCCGGCGATTTGGCCCGGGCGGGCAAGATGGACGACGCCATGAAGATCTATCGCGATCTCTACGGCGACCATCCGCCGGACGGCGACATTGCCCTGGCCTATTATCAGACGCTCTACGGGACCAACACCGGCAAGGAGGCCGCCGTGGCCGCCATGCGCGCCCTCGCGGCGCGCAACCCCGGCGACACCCGCTTCGATATCGAACTGGGCACGATGCTGACCTACGACGCGCGCACCCGCACCGAGGGCATCCGCGTCCTCAATAAGTACCCCAAGGACTCGAACGCGCAGACCGCTCTGCGGCAGGCGCTCATCTGGGATTCGGCCAATCCCTCCTCCGCCGCGCAACTGCGCGACTACCTGAAGGGCCACCCGCAGGACGCCGAGATCGCCAAGCACCTGCAAGAGAACGAAACCAAGCTGGCCCAGATGAACTCCGGCATCGCCCGGACCCCGGAAGAGAAGGCTGCCTTTGCCGCGTTGAATGCGCACAAGCTCGACGAGGCGCAGACCCGCTTCGCAGCCATCCTCGCCAAGGAGCCGGAGAACGGCCGCGCCGCCGCCGGACTGGGATTTCTGCGCATGCAGCAGAATAATTTCGGTGGGGCCATCAGCTACCTGACCCAGGCCGAGCAGAACGGCTACCGCGACCGCGCCGTCGAAGCCGGTCTCGCCACCTCGCGCTTCTGGTACATCATGGGCGAGGCCTCGCAGGCCTTCGACGAGGGCCAGATGGATGTGGCCCTGGCCAAGTACAAGGCGGCCCTCGCCATGCGTCCGCGCAGTCCCGAGGCGCTTAACGGCCTGGCCGGCCTCTACGTCAAGCAGCAGCAGTACGCCGACGCCATCGACGTCTACACCGACCTGACCCGGGTCCAGCCCAGCTCGGCCGCCGCATGGCGCGGACTCTTCCTGGCCTATGCCCGCTCCGGTGAGAACAAGAAGGCGCTCGAGACATCCAACCGCTTCCCGGCGTCGGTGAAGGCCGCCAACGCCAAGGACCCCGAGTACCTGCGCACGCTGGCCACCATCTATCACGCCGAGGGCCGCACCGCCGACGCGCAACGCGTCCTCGCCCTGGCGCTCTCGCTGCCGTTCCCTGAAAACGGCGCCACGCTCAAGGCCGACACCCGCCTGCAGTACGCCGGCGTCCTCATGGAGGCCCAGCGCTACGACCAGGCCGCCGAACTCTACAACCAGATCCTGCTCGAAGACCCGGCCAACCTCTCCGCCTGGATGGGGCTGGTGAGCGCCCACCATGAGCTGGCCCAGGACACCCAGGCCATCGCCGACGTCGAGAAGATGCCCCCGGCCACCTACGATGCCGCGCTGGCCGATCCCGGCTTCCTCTCCATGCTGGGCTCCATTTATCAGCAGGCCAACCAGTTCGACATCGCGCAGGGGTTGCTGGAGCGCTCGGCCAAGCTGCAGACCGCCGCCGGCGGCGCGCCCGCCATTCCACTTCAATTGCAACTGGCCGCCATCTATCTGCAGCGCAACAATACCGACCAGGCCTATGCCATCTATCACGACATCCTGCAGGCGCACCCCGACCGCGTGGACGCATGGAAGGGTCTGATCGCCAGCCTGCAGGCCACCAATCGCAACACCGAAGCACTCCAGCAGATTGCGGTGATCCCCGCCGGGGTGCGCAAGCAGCTCGAGACGGACATCGACTTCGTACAGGGCGAGGCCTCGCTCTACGCCTCGACCGGGGATGTAGCGCACGCAACCGAGTACATGAACCTGGTGCTCAGCCACTACCGCGACACCAGGAGCCTGCCGCCCGCGTCCATCGACGTGCAGAATGCCTGGCTGCTCTTCAATACCGGCAACGACCGCGCCCTCTATCCCGCGCTGATGCGCCTCGGCGGCCGCCAGGACCTGACCGCCACGCAGCGCGAAGCGGTGCAGTCGATCTGGGCTGCCTGGAGCGTGCGCCGGGCCAATGCCGCCATGGAAAACGGGAACATGGCGCGCGCCATCGAGATCCTCGACGCCGCTGCCCAGGCATTTCCCGATAACATCACCGTTCGCAAGGCCGTGGCCGGCGGCTATGCCCGGGTAGGCCGGGCAAAGGAAGCGCTCACCCTCTTCAAAACCATCCCCATGCAGGATGCGGCGGCAGGCGATTTCCAGGGCGCCATCGGCGCGGCCCTGGCCGCCAACGACAAGAGCCAGGCCGAACTCTGGCTGCGCCAGGCCCTGGACCGCTATCCGCAAAGCCCCGCCATCCTCGCTCTCGCCGCCCGCTTCGAGCAGGCCCGCGGCGATACCCAGCGTGCCGCCGACTACTGGCGCGCCTCTCTGGCCGCCATGCCCCGCGCGACGCCCGCGGACCGGCTTGCCCACACCCTGGTCTATCCCGACCAGGACAACAAGACGCGCCGCGCCGCTACTCCGGCCGACCTGCAGCATCTGCTCGACCCCAACTATGAGCCCTTCGCGAAGACCGCCAAGCTGGCCCCGCTGCCTGCCTATGGAGCCGATCCCTATGGTGGCCGCGCCCCGGTCGATCTGAGCCGGCCCTCGACGCAGCCGAGCCCGTGGGCCGCTGCTCCGGCTGCCGCGCAGCCTGTTGCCCCCGCGCCGGTCGTGGAGGTGGCAACCCAGCCGGTCATCGAGCAGCCCGCCGCGGCTTCGCGCCGTAACTCCAACCCGGCGATGATGGGCGCCATGCATCTTCCAGCCAGCGCGCAGGCCGTTGCCTCTCCGCAACTGGCTGCCCAACCGGCCGCCACGCCTCAGCCCACGCTCGCCCAAAGCCTCAACCCCGACCGCGCCGCCGCCACTCCGGACCTGGCCGCCGCAGCGCCGCATTCCCTGGCCGCTGACTCCTGGAAGGGCCTCTTCTTCTCGCTGCTCGCCGGCCACCGCTACGACGAAGCCTTCCAGCAACTCAACCAGATTCCGCCCGACCTGCGCCACGAGCTCGACGGCGACGTGGAGTTCGTGCAGGGCGAAGCCTCGCTCTACGCCGCCACCGGCGACGTTCCGCACGCCACCGAGTTCATGCGCCGAGTGGAGGACTACTACCTGGTGCGCCACGCCTCGGCCCCCGCCAGCATCGAGGTGCAGAACGCCTGGCTGCAGTACAACACCGGCGACGACCATCGCCTCTACTCCTCGCTGCGCAACCTGGACGCGCGCCGCGACCTGACAGACGATCAACGCGAGCAGGTGCAGAACATCTGGGCCAGTTGGAGCCAGCGCCGCGCCCTGGCCGCCATGCAGGCCGGCAACCCCCAGCTTGCCGTCGACATTCTGGAAGCCGCCGCTTGGAACTACCCCAACAACCCCGGGGTTCGCCGTGCCCTGGCTGGAGCCTACCTCCGCGCAGGCCGCGTCTCCGATTCGCTCGCCCTCTTCAAGTCCCTGCCCATGCAGGAGGCCAATTCGGGCGAGTTCCAGGGCGCCATCGGCGCGGCCCTTGCGGCCAAGGACACCGCGCAGGCCGAGGCCTGGCTGCGCCTGGCGCTGGGCCGCTACCCGAAAGACGCCGGCGTCCTGGCCGCCGCCGCCCGCTTTGAGCAGGCCGAGGGCAACAACCAGCGCGCCACCGAGTACTGGCGCGCCTCGCTGGCCGCCATGCCCCCGGGCGCCAAGGCGCCGTCCTTCCTGAGCCAGCCTGACTATCCCCAGGCCGACACCGGCCCGCGCCCCGCCTCCGCGCCCGGCGACCTGAAGCGCCTGCTCGATCCGGACAACCGCATCCTACCCGGCGCGCAAACGCCGGCCGCGCTGCCCGGCTCCACGCCGAATACCCACAGCAGCAGTGCACTGCCGTTTGGCCAGCAAATCCTCCTGCGCAGCGCACCGGTCTACCTGGTCCAGCACGACAGCTCGGGCGCCATGCGCGACCCCTTCTACATCCCGCTCACCCGCGAACGGACCGCGGTCGCCTTCCGCCGCGTCGTCTACGGCCAGCAAGCCCCCGGCTCCGCGCCGCAGCCTGCCTATGCGGGCCAGGTCCTCCTGCCGGCCTCTGAAGAAAGTGTCGGCTCCGTCGACTCCGCCGCACCGGCGCGCAAGGCCGCTCCCGCGCCGCTCTATAAGCCGGCGCCCGCAGCCCCACAGAAGGGTGCGGGCCTGCGCATCACCTCCCAGCCCATGGGCGCGCTTGCCGCCCGCGTGCAGGCTCTCTTTGCCGAGCAGACGGACGGCCAGCTCACCCAGGGCTCGACTGCCAATCTGCGCGCGCCTCTGCTGACGCCGGCTGCTCCCGCAGCCACCGCTGCCGCCGCCGCTCCGCCGGCGCCGGTTCGCTACACCATGGCCCAGTACACGCCCTCCGCCCAGGAGGCTGCTACCGGCGCCTATTCCGCGCAAAAGCAGCAGCAGGCGCAGCCGGTCGCCCAGCCCGTTGTCCAACCCGCGGCTCAGCCTGCGAACCCGCCCACTCCCAGAGTGAAGCGCTCCCGCAAGACGCGCAAGGCTGAGGCCGCCGCGGCCCGCCAGACAGCCACGCCCACGCTGGCGCAGGTGCCCGCCACTCCGCCGGCCCAGCAGATCGAGCTACCCTCGGCCCCCGTCGTAGACCAGACCGGCGCCCAGGCTCCGGCCACCACCGGCGCTGGCCTCACCGACGAGGAACTCCAGCAGCGCAACCTGCCCCCGCTCCGCGGCCCCTGGGTCCGCGTGCAGCGCGAGCAGCGCCAGATCAACCCGCGCGACGAGGCAGAGACCCAACTGCGCTCCATCGAGAGCGGCTACAGCCCCTGGCTCGGCGGCGCCGGCCTGCTCAACTACCGCTCCGGCGACCTCGGTTACGACCACCTCTCGGCGCTCGAGGCGCCCTTCGAGGTCTCCATGCCTCTCGGCTACGGCGGACGCCTCACCTTCATCGGCCGCCCCGTCTTCCTCGACTCCGGCCAGGCGGACGGTACGAGCGTCATCCAGGTGCTCAAGGCGGTCTCACCTGGCTCGCCGCTGGTGCTCACCATCATTCCGCAGCCCATCGGCACTCTCACGGCCACCGACACTAACCCGCCGGCACAGCAGAACGCCTCGGGAATCGGCGGCGAGGCCCAACTCGCCTTTCCGCACCTCGCCATTGCCGGCGGCTACACTCCGGCCAACTTCCTCGTCTCCACCTTCACCGCGCGCGCCATGTGGCGGCCGGGCAACGGTCCCTTCACCTTCCGATTCGACCGCGACCCCATCAAGGACACCCAGCTCTCCTACGCCGGTCTTCGCGACCCGGCCGGCAACACCCTGGGCAACGCCGGGCAGGTCTGGGGTGGCATGGTCGCCAACCAGGGCAGCGCCCAGTACGTCCGCGGCGATGAGCAGTCCGGCTTCTACATCGGCGTGGGCGGCCAGTACATTACCGGCTACAAGGTGCGCGACAACTCCCGCATCGACGGCAACGGCGGCGCCTACTGGCGGCTGAAGACCATCCCCGAATACGGCAATCTCTCCGTCGGCGCCAACTTCTTCGGCATGCACTACGGGCGCAACCAGGACGCCTTCACCCTGGGTATGGGCGGCTACTTCAGCCCACAGGCCTACTTCCTGGCCAACGCCCCCATCACCTGGTCGGGCCACTACAACACCAACTGGCATTACAACGTAATGGGAAGCCTCGGCGTTCAGGCCTTCCAGGTGGACAAGACCGCCCTGTTCCCCAACAACGCCATCACCGAGTACATCCCCTCGAAGACCAGCGTCGGCCCCAACTACGACCTGCGCGGCAGCGTCGCCTACCAGATCAGCCCGCACTGGTTCGCCGGCGGCGCCTTCGGGGCCAACAACTCCCGCAACTACTCGTCTTACTCGGCTGGGTTCTTCGTGCGTTACCTCTTCCGCTCGCAGCCCTCCACGGTCGCCGGCCCCACGGGCCTCTTCCCGAACGATGGCCTGCGCCCGTTCACCGTGCCATAGACCGGGCCCATTTCCGCTCAACGGGGAGGAGATCCGAATCTTCTCCCCGTTCTCGTTTTCGCTGCCTGAGCATGAACTTTCTTGATCCCTGAACCCTGCCGGAGTGAGTTCATTGAGTGACCGGCAATAAAAAATAAATAAACATAATATTTACTCTTGACAGAATAAGAAAACTGAATCATGATTGCTCCTGGGATTGAGAAATCACAAGAGCTGCCATGACCCCACGTGCAAAATCCGCTTCCGACTGGCAGGACCTGCTTCGTATCGCCCAGGGATGCACCCTCGTCGTCGAGCGGGTCAGGATCGAAGAAAAGAACCTCGCCATCGAGGGCGAGTTCACCCTCCCCGACCTGGCCCGCATCAGCCTCGAAGACCAGATCTTCATCGTCGCCTTTCTCCGCTCCCATGGCTCCATCAAGGAGATGGAGCAGGTCTTTGGCGTCAGCTACCCCACCATCAAGGCCCGGCTCAACCGCATCGGCGGCCTGCTCTCCTTTGTCGAGACCAACCCGGCTCCCTCGCGCAACGAGGTCCTCGAGCGCCTCAACGCCGGCGAAATCAACGCCGAGGAGGCCATCCGCATCCTGGAGGCCCGCAAATGACTCCCAACGTCATCATCCTCCACATCCGCACGCCGGGCAGGCGCGGCTGCCAGCTCTGGCTGCCCGTCTTCCTGCTCTGGATTCCCGGCCTGTTGCTGGCGCCGTTCGTCTTGCTGGCCCTGCTTGTCTACTGTCTTGCCTGCGGCGTCGGGTTCTGGCGCGCCCTCGTAACGCTCTGGACGCTGCTGTGTGCCCTGCCCGGCACGGACGTACTCGTCGACGCGCCGGATGCGCACGTGCTGGTCCGGATTTACTAGGAGCCCGTATGTCTGCCAGCCATCGCGCCGTCCTCGAACTCGTCCTCCGTGGCCGCATCTCGCCGGCCGAGGCCGAACGCCTCTTCGTTGTCCTCGGCGGTCAACGCGAGCTGTCCCTCGTCTTGTCCGGCGCTCTGGCGGCGCCATTCTTGGCGGCGCTGGCAGGCGTCCTCGGGCCGCTCGTCCACGCTCTTGTCGCGCTCCCCTGCCACGTCGGCCTGTTGCGCGCAGCTCAACCGCTTCTCAACCTGATTTCTGGAGGAATGTCATGAACGAGAATCGCCGTCAGATTCTGGAGATGCTGGCCGCGGGCAAGATTACCGCGGAGGAAGCCGAGCGGCTGCTGGCCGCTCTCGACGACAATGTGCCCAACGCTGCCTCACCGGAGACGCCGCGCTCCAAAGGCCAGGTCAAGTTCCTGCGCGTGCTGGTCGAAGCCAACGAGCATGGCACGCCCACCACGGTCAACGTGCGCGTCCCGATGCAACTGCTGCGCGCAGGCGTCCGGCTGGCGGCGCTGATCCCGCAGCAGGCCCACGACAAGCTCGACGAGGCCCTCAGCCAGCATGGCGTGCCGCTGACCCTCTCGCAGATCAAGCCCGAGAACCTGGAAGAGTTGATCGACCACCTGGAAGATCTGACCGTTGACGTGGACTCCAAGGAAGACAAGACCAAGGTCCGCGTCTTCTGCGAGTAGGCGCGCCCGTCAGGCTGCGGTCCCGCGCCGTGGAGCAGAACGAGAGCAGTTCGCTGGCGGCCCGGTTTGCCCTAGTTGTTGAGTATCGCGCGAACCGACTCCAGCACCCGCTCCGGCGTGACCATCCGCATGCAAACCGCGTCGGTGCAGGCCGAGTTCTTCTGGTTGGCGGCGGTCACGCACGGCGAGCAGCTCAGCTCGGCGGTAATCGACTCGGTGTTGCCCAGGCTGCCGTAGAGCTTGGGCGTCTCAGGGCCGAAGAGGACCAGCGAGCGGATGGGCGTGATTGCCGAGAAGTGGGCCGGGCCGCTGTCGTTGGTCACCAGTACTTTGGAGATGTTGTAGAGCGGGATCAGGGCCGGGAGCTTGTGCATGCCGGCAAAGGCGCGGAAGCGCGGGTGGCCGATGGAGTCCTGCATGGCCAGGGCTTCTTCGCGTTCCTGGCGGGAGCCCGTGATGAGCACCAGAGTGTCGTCCCACTCGTTCACCACGAGGCGGGCCAGTTCCGCGAAGTTCTTCTCCGGCCAGCGGCGCTGCGGCAGCAGTTCGGAGCTGTTGGGGTTGATCAGCACGATGCGGTGGTGTTCCGGGCGGTAGTCGGGATAGACCTGGCGGATGAGCCCGCGGACGTGTTCCTTGTCCTCCTCGGTGACCGGCTGGATCGGGACACGGATCTCGGCGTCGGAGACGTAGGTCTTCGAGTAGGGGACTTCGGGCTTCTCCGCCAGCAGGGCGTTGACCATGCAGACAAAGTTCTTGGCAATGTGGATGTGGCCGTTGTAGTTCACGCGGTGGGTCATCATCTCGCCGCGGTAGAGCCCCTCGCAGTGGAAGCGGTAAAAGCCCACGCGGCGGCGGGCGCCGGTGAGGCCGGTCAGCAGCGCCGAGTAACGGGAGAAGAGCTCGAGATCGACGACGGTGTCGATCTGGGCGCGGCGCACCCAACGGAGAAAACGCAGCGAGTCGAGCGTCAGCGGCAGGAGGCCGGTCTCGCGGATGGTTACGATGTTCTCCGCGGGGACGGTGGGCAGCAGGCGCAGGCTGTCGGCGTTGCGCTCGAAGATGAGGAAGAAGATCTCGGCGTTCAGCTCGCGCTTTGCCTTCTCCAGCGCCGGGTTGGCAATGACCGTGGAGCCCATCTCGGAGAGCTCGACGAAGAGGATGCGGCGGGGCTTGTCGGGACCTTTGCGCGGGCCAAAAAGACGGACCAGCAGCGTACAGATAAAACAGAGGGGAATGCCGATCCAGTAATCGACGGCACGCATCGTTCTCAGCTTCATTGCAACAACCTTCTCTTGGAAGTCGGATACCGGGCCGGCGGCAACCGGCGGACACCGAAGCGGCAGGCGGCTGAGCGAATAGTTCCCGGCGCCTGGCGGCAGCCTGGCGCGCTCCGGTCCTCTACAATTTGAATTATAGTTTGCCGATAGCGAATCGAGCGCTTCCGGACGAGCGGAGTTGGGCCGAGGCCACCGCTTGCCGCACTGGAAGCGTGGCGCAATCCGGTGCAGGCGCGGGCCTTCTCCCCCTCTCCGCATCCCGGCCGGCAGGCGAGTTTCGCCGCATCCGGTGCGGACCAGAGAAGGGATTTCAAGGTACAAGCGACGTGCAGAGTTCCCGCAAGCGAACCGTATTTCTGATCCTGTTGTTTTCGATCCTCGGCTTTGCCGTGATGGGCTATCACCCTGGGATCGAGGACGACGGCGTCTACCTGGCCGCAGTCAAGAGCAACGTCAATCCAGCGCTCTTCCCCCACGACGCCGAGTTCTTCCGCGTGCAACTCCAGGCCACCTTCTTCGACAAGTTGGTGGCCGGCTTCGCCCAGTTGACCCGGATTCCGATTCCCTGGACGGAACTGCTCTGGCAGTTCGGCTCCATTGTGCTGATCGTCTTCGGCTGCTGGAGCATCGCCCGGCAGCTCTTCCGGGAAGAGCGGGCGCGCTGGGCCGGCGTGGCGCTGGTGACGGCGATGTTCACGCTGCCGGTGGCCGGGACGGCGCTCTACCTGGTGGACCAGCACCTGCATCCGCGCAATGTGGCCACGGCCATCATTCTGCTGGCCATCTCGCGCATCCTGGCCCGGCGCCACTGGCAGGCGGTTCCGCTGCTGCTGGTATCTTTCCTGATTCACCCCATCATGGCGGCGATGGGCATCTCCTTCGGCTTCTTCCTGACGTTGACAACGGTGGAACGGGTGCAGGCCTGGCTGCGGGACCGGCGCGCGCGCAGGCTTCACGGCCGAGGCCCTGTCCACGCCGCCGCCCTGGCCCTGGTTCCCCTGGGATGGATCTTCGAGCCGCCGACGCCTATCTGGCGCCAGGCGCTGGCCACCCGCAAGTACTACTTCCTCTACCAGTGGGCGTGGTACGAGTGGCTGGGAGCCATTGCGCCGCTCTTCCTCTTCTGGTTGCTCTACCGCGTGGCGCAGCGGATGGGCCGCACCCACCTGTCGCGCTTCGCCCTGGCGGTCTTCGCCTACGGCGTCTTCCAGCAAATCGTGGCCATGGCGATGCTCGGCATTCCGTGGCTCGTGCGGCTGACGCCGCTGCAGCCCATGCGCTACCTGCACCTGGTCTACTTCTTCCTGACACTGGTGGGCGGCTGCCTGGCGGGCAAGTACCTGCTGAAGGCGAGCTACTGGCGCTGGGCGCTCTTCCTCCTGGCCATCAACGCAGGGATGTTCGTGCCGCAGCGGCAGCTCTTCTCCAGCAGCGAGCACCTGGAACTGCCCGGCATCGCCAGCGCCAATCCCTGGCTCCAGGCCTTCGACTGGACGCGGCGGAACACGCCCACCGACGCATACTTTGCCCTCGATCCCAACTACCTGGAGGCGCCAGGCGAGGACTATCACAGCTTCCGCGCGCTGGCCGAGCGCAGCCAACTGGCCGACGCGCTCAAGGACACGGCCGTGGTCACCCAGGTTCCGGAACTCGGCGAGGTCTGGAAGCGCCAGGTGGCCGCTCAGCAGGGCTGGAAGCACTTCGGGCTGGCCGACTTCCAGAGGCTGAAGCGGGAGTTCGGCGTCGACTGGGTGCTGGTTTCCACTCCTCCGCCCGCGGGGCTGGACTGCCGCTGGCACAACCAGGCGCTGGCGGTCTGCCGGGTTCCCTGAGGCGCCTGGACGAACTGCGGAAGAAACCAGCTATTGCTTTGCAGTAGCGGGCGGTTTCCGCCAGAATGGAAACATCATGTTCGACTGGCGCGCCATGCGCATCTCGCTCAACCTGACACAGCGGCTGATCCTGGGCTGCGTGGTGCTGACCGGACTGACGGTGGGCTTGGTGGCGGTCGCGCGTGGCGCCTTGGCGGCTGCCGGCCTGACGGCCACGGCTCTGATAGTGGTCGCGGCGGCGATTCTGGTGGAGATGGGCACGGTCTACTTCGTGCTTCGGCCCATCCACCGGCTGGCGCGGGACGCCCGCATGATCGCTCAGGGCCACCTCGACCACCGGGTGGAGTGGTCGAGCCGCGACGACTTCGGCGTTCTGGCCGCGGAGCTGAGCCGCATCGCCGTGCGACTGCGCGACCTGCGCGACACCGAGGCCGGCCGCAGGCAGATGGAGTTCCAGCTCTCTGACGCCGTCCTGCAGTCGATCTTCGAGCCGATTATCGTGACCGACAGCAAAGGCCACGTGCTGAAGCTGAACCAGGCCGCGTCCGAACTGCTGGGCGACGCGGCCGGCGACCGCATGGTGCTGGCCAACACGCCCGGTGGCGACAAAATCCTCAGCGCCATCCGCGACGCGGTGGCGATGCAGCGCGCCGTGGCCGCCGAGGACGACGCGGCCACCCTGCCCATGCGCATCGGCCAGCAGGAGCGCAGCTACCGCCTGCGCACCACGCCTATGCGCGACTCCGAGGGGCGGCTGCTGGGCGCCGTCACCACTCTCGAGGACGTGACCAGCCTGCAGGACACCGACCGCTTCAAGACCCAGTTCATCAGCGTGGCCAGCCGCAAGCTGCGCGACCCGCTGCTGCGGCTGCGGCAGGGACTCTACGCGCTCAGTCAGGGCTATGCCGGCGAGATGCGCCCCTTGCAGAGCGAGCTGATCGCCACAGTTGGCCACGAGTCGGAGAAGCTGGACGACCTGATGGGCGATCTGATCGAGGTGGCCGAGCTCGACACCGGTAAGCGTGAGTTCAAGCTGGAACGGCTGCGCCCGGCGCAGATTCTGGCCGAAGCCAGCGACCGTCACTGCGACGTGGCCTCGGCCAAGCACATCCGCGTGGAGATCAAAGCCTTCGCCGATCTCTCTTTCGTCCAGGCCGACCGGCGCGCCGTGCGTTCGATTCTGGACAACCTGCTCTCGAACGCGCTGCGCTACACGCCGGAGAACGGCGAGGTCCTGCTTTCGGCCGAGGAGATCAAGGACTTCGTCCAATTCAGCGTGCGCGACAACGGCCGCGGCATCGAGGCCGAGCGGCTCGCGAATATCTTCGACCGATTCAACGCCTTCTCCGACTCTGGGACCGGTATGGGCCTGGCGCTGGTGCGCCGGCTGGTGGAGTCGCTGGGCGGCCAGATTGCCGTAGAGAGCCGCCTGGGCCACGGAGCCACCTTCCGCTTCACGCTGCCGGTGGCCGTCGCCGAAGAAATCCGTCATCCCGTCGAGGTGGGCTAGAGCTATGGGCGAGATCAAGCTGGAACGCAAGCCGGATGCCGCCAAGCTGCGCATCTACATTGGCGCCGCGCCCGGCGTGGGCAAGACCTTCCACATGGTCAACGACGCGCACGTGGCCCGCCGCCAGGGTGTGGACATCGTCATCGGTTTGATCGAGTCGCACGGGCGCAAGGAGACCGAAGACCAGGTGCGCGACCTGGAGGTCGTCCCCCTGCGCGTCATTCCCTACCGCGGCGTGAACTTGAAGGAGATGGACATCGACGCCATCCTGGCGCGCCATCCGCAGACGGTGGTGGTGGACGAACTGGCGCACACGAACGTGCCTGGAAGCAAGAACCGGAAGCGCTACGAGGACGTGCTGGAGTTGCTCGAGGCCGGCATCAACGTCTGGACCGCGGTGAACATCCAGCATCTGGAGACGCTGAACGACGCCGTCGCCCGCTCCGCCAACACCATCATCCGCGAAACGGTCCCCGACAACTTCTTCAAGCGCGCCGACGAAGTGGTCAACGTGGACGTGACCGTGGAGGAGTTGCGCTCGCGCCTGCGGCAGGGCAAAATCTACGCCGCCGAAAAGGTGGAGCAGTCCCTGGCCAACTTCTTCCGCAAAGGCAACCTGAACTTGCTGCGCGAGCTGGCCCTGCGCACCACCGCCGAGCAGGTCTCCAGTCGCGCCGCCGAGTACCGGCGCACCCAGGGACTGGAACAGGCGCCCATCCCCGAGAAGGTGATGGTCTGCCTGAGCACGCGCCCCGGCACGGAGCGGCTGCTGCGCGTGGGCGCCCGCGTCGCCGGCCGGCTGGCCAGCAACTGGTACGCCGTCTACGTAACCCGTCCCGACGACGACAAGGGACACGGCGATCCGGAGGCCTTCCACCGTCTGGAGGAGTTCCAGCGCATGGCCCGCGACCTGGGCGCCAAGGTGGTCAACCTGGTCGACAAGAACGTCTCCGACGCGCTCATCCGCTTTGCCCAGCAGGAGAACATCTCGCACGTCGTCTTCGGCCAGTCGGCGCGTTCGCGCTTCGACATTCTGCTGCGGGGCTCGGTGCTGAACCGCTTCCTCTCCGAGGTCCGCGACGTGACGGTGCAGGTGGTCCCGATGCAGAAGCCGCTCCGGCGGGCCTGACGTGACTGCGGAAGGACTCGAATTCAAAGGCAACCGAAGTCAAAACCGTGCCTCTGAAGCTAAAGAGACTGCGAATGAGTATTCTCCGGTAGAGCTGGAGGCTTTAGGGTCAGCTGCCCCTCAAAGGGGCCTGCGCCGGAGCGCTCCATGCCGGCGGAAGCCACCCGCCGCCCACACAGCCCACTCCCCCCGCGCCGTAGGCGCAGGGTTGGTTAGCCC
>JBAVMZ010000357.1:0-4108 GCA_049690595.1 Occallatibacter sp.
GCGGCTTCGAGGGCCCGGAGCCGCTTGAGCAGCACCTTGTGGTAATCGCTCGGGCGGCGCTCACCGTCAGCCCCCCGGCTGCTCGACCAGGCATAGCGCGCGATCCAGCCGCTTCCCTGCTCGGCCGCATCGGTCGAGCGCGGTTGGGCGGAGTGGTAACTCGCCAGGCAGATCACTGCGGAGCGCGCCCACGGAAAGGCGTTGCCCACACGCGCGCGAAGCAGATTGCCGGCCTCGTCGCTCCGCGCCAGGTAGCCCATGGTTCCGTGGCCGCCGGCTGCTATCCACTCGGCGAAGCGGGCGGCTTCGCGCTCCTGATTGGCGTACGGCAGCGCCACACAGGCCGCCTCGGCAAAGCCCGCGTCGAGCGCCAGCGCGCGGACCCGCTCGGCCGCCAAAGCAGCCGGAGCGGGGAGCGGACTGAGAGCTTGGTGAGGGACGGAGCCGCGGCCTCCTTCGTCGCGACTCCCAGTGTAGAGCGGCGCGTGCGGCCGCAGCGAGCGATTCTCGCATGGCCGGCGCTATGCCTTGGCCTGGATGTCGCACAGGATTGTGCATTCGCAGTATTCCCACGCGTCTGTGCGCACGTGGAATGCAGAACGTGGGTCGGGAGACCCACGCTACAGCCGGCCGGGAGGCCGGCGCTACATGCCGATTTCCAGTCGTTGACTAAATCGCTCGAAGAGAAGCGGGCTAGTTGTAGCGCAGCCAGCGCAGGATTTCAGGAAGCGTAGCGCGCTTGCCGTACATAAGAATGCCCACGCGGTAGAGCTTCGCCGAGATCCATAGCGAGGCCCAAATGCAAACCACCATCAGAGCGATGGAGGCCGCGAACTGCCAGGCCGGCGGCATCTGCGAGCCCATGCGGAACATCATGATGATGGGCGCGGTGAGCGGAAAGAGCGAGGCCGCGACCGATATCCACCCGGAAGGATTGTTGATGACCACCAGTATCAGCGAGAAGCTCAGGGCTACGGGCACGCTGATGACCGGCGCGAACATCTGCAGTTCCTGCTCGGTTTCGCACGAGGCCGCCAGACCGGCGAAGATCGACGAGGTCAGTAGATAGCCCAGCAGGTAGTAGACCGGGAAGAGAATGCCCTCTTCCCACGAGAAGTGCAGGGAGAGGTTCCCGCTCATCATGGAACCGGCCGCGGCCGTGCCCGCCAGCGCCATGCCCGCAAAGGCCCAGATGGCGATCTGCGTCAGGCCCACGGCGCCGGCGCCGACCAGCTTGCCGGCCAGAATGTCGCCCGGCTTGGCGATGGCCAGAATCACCTCGTAGATGCGCGAGGTCTTCTCCTGGATGATGGAGCGGGCCACGTTCATCCCGTACATCATGGTGGTCATCATCAGCAGGATGGCCATCAGGTAGCCCTTGAAGAAGCTGGTGAGGAAGTTGCTCTTCACTTCCTTGCCTTCGGTGTCGATCTGCTGCGTCTCCATTGGGACGCCCTTCAGGAGGCTATCGACTTCGCTGGCGTCGATCTTGCGCGCAACCAGCCGCTGGCGCGTCAGGACGCGATTCAGCGCCTCGCGCAGCTTTTCCGCGGTGGCGAAGTCGCCCGAGGAGAGCGATTCGTAGAGCGCGCGGGGCTGGCCATCCGGCGAGCTGTCTATCCAGAGGAAGCCGTCGATCGCCTTGTCCCTTACGCGCTGCGCCAGCGCGCTGCGATCCCCGGCCGAAGCCGCGTTCATCGCCTCCACCTGCGACTTCTCGTTCTTGTCTTCCATCAACTGGTCGCGCACCTCGGATGCCAGTCCGCTCTGCGTCGAGGCCACGACCAGGTGTTTGCTGGTATTCAGCCCGCGGCCGCTGAGGACGGAGACCGCGATGATCACTCCGAAGAAGACGGGGACGAGGATCGTGGAGAGCAGGAAGGCCCGCTTGCGCACCTGCTCCAGGTATTCGCGCCTGGCCACAAGATAGATGTTACGCATCGGCTTTGCCTCCCACGGTCTGGATGAAGATCTCTTCGAGCGACGGCTCGACCAGTTCGAAGCGATAGATGGTCGCCATCGCCGCCGCCTGGTGCAGCAGCTTCTGCGCATCGCCGTGCGGCTTCAGCTTGATCTCGGCGTGGCCGGAGTAGTTCTTTGCTTCGGCAATCTCGGCGCTATTGAGGAACTCGGCGCTTCCTTCGAATTCGACGATCACGCGGTCGCGCTCGTAGGTGGCCTTGATCTCGCGCACGCGGCCGGAGAGCACGTTCGCGCCCTTGTCGATGAGGCAGATCGAGTCACAGAGCTTCTCCACCTGGTCCATGCGGTGCGTGGAGAAGAGGATGGCCTTGCCCTTGTCCTTCAGTTCGAGCAGCACATCCTGCAGCAGCGTGGTATTCACCGGGTCGAGCCCCGAGAAGGGCTCGTCCATCACGATCAATCCCGGGTCGTGCAGGAGCGACGCGATGAACTGTATCTTCTGCTGCATGCCCTTCGAGAGCTCCTCGGTCTTCTTGTTGAGCGAGTCGGCAATCTCCATCTTGGTGGCCCACTCGGCGGCGCGCCGCGTGGCCTCCACCTTCGGGACCGCGTGCAGCTCGGCGAAGAAGACAAGCTGATCGATGACCTTCATCTTCTTGTAGAGGCCGCGCTCCTCGGGCAGGTAGCCGACGCGCTGGAGCGCCTGGCGATCGAAGGGGTTGCCGAAGAGGGTGACCTGGCCCGAGTCGGGCATGGTGATGCCCATCATCATCCGGATGGAACTGGTTTTGCCGGCTCCGTTCGGCCCCAGGAGGCCGAACATCTGGCCGGCTTCAATGGAGAGGCTCAGGTTGTTGACCGCGACTTTGCTCTCGTAGGCCTTGGTGACTCCCGCGAGTTCGACGACTGGCATGGGTTCTCCCGAAACGTTGGAAAGCGTTGGAGATCGGAAAAGCGGGGGGATGGGTTCGAGCCGAATTGTAGCAAAGGCGGGCGCCTCCCGTTGCAAGAGCGGCTACGCAACCGCGAGCCAGCCGGTTCCCTGCCGTGGGCGCGAACCGCGAAGGCTCAGCAGCGCATGGTCTTGCGCTTCCTGCCGATGCGGCCCATCTTCTCGATCTTCTCGATGTATTCCAGCGCCCCAGGAACCTTGCAGGCGGTTTCGCCCATCTCGACCTTGACCGCGCCGATCCGGCGGGCGGCGGACTTGGCCCGCTCGAGCAGCGGCTCGACGTAGGCCCCCACCGAGATCACGAAGGTGTTCATGCAGTAGCGGACCCGGTTGGGAGCGGCATGAATCCCGCTCTCAATTCGCGCCAGCAGGCCCTCGATCTCGGCCAGGTCGAGGAGCGCGTCGGGCAGCAGGGCGACCAGCCCCCCGTAGGTGCACCAGCCGGCGGCGGCCACGTGCGGCGTCTGGGAGCCGATCCACTCGATAGCCAATTCCCGCGCCGCCGCGTTCTCGACCGCCAGCCAGGGAACGGTGTACTCGGAGATCATCTGCAGGTCGGCGGCATCGGCCAGCCAGCGGTTCAACTGCTTCCGGGTCAGCTTTCTGCCGTCGGCCACCATTCCGCCCAGGTACATCGCGTCCATGTTGCCGCTGTCCAGCAGTTCGCAGGCCAGCGCCTGCTCACCGCGGATGGACTTGGCCACGATCTTGAGGTCGGCGACGCTGACGCCATAGACCCGCTCGGGCGCCATGCCGTGACGGGCGTAGATTTTGCGGGTTTGCTCCTTGCCTTTGCTCTTGAGCAGGGTGAGGACGGAGGCTGCTGTGGGCATGGTTCTCCTCGCTTGGGGACGGCGGCGGGTTGGGGTGGCCGCGCGGAGCGTGTGGGAGGATTATGCGGGCGGGGACGAGCGTTCCGCAATGCAAAAGAGGAAGGCTGCATTCCTCAATGAGTCTTATTCCCGTTTTAGAATCGCCCCGACCTGACTCGGCCGCCCTGGCGGGGCGGATTCCGGGTAGCCATTTCATCCCCTTGGGTGGGCGGCAGGCCCATGGAGACACGACTGATGTGGCTGCGCAAGAACTCCGAAGGGATGGCGAAAATTCCCGAAAACCATCCCGCAGGGGCTTCTATGAGACGGCTGGTATTGTCAAGGTTTTTGTCGTTGTTTTTGCATTTGCTTTTTCCTTAGTGGCGTCTTTTGCTTTTGCATTTGCTTTTGCATTTGCTTT
>JBAVMZ010000358.1:0-5535 GCA_049690595.1 Occallatibacter sp.
GAGCGCAACCACGCTCCGGCCGGTCTCGCTCTCGGCGCCTTACTTGAAGTTCAGAATGGCCAGGTTCATCTCGCCTTCGGTGACGATGTGCACGGTGATCACGTTCCGCCCGCTTGTCAGGTGCAGGCGCACGAACCCCTCCGCGCGGTTCCAGTGGTGCCATTGGCGCCAGTCGAGCGGATCGTTGGGGTCCCAGGTGGAGCGGATCAGCAGCGGCTGAGTCGCGGATTCTCCGTTCACGTCGAAGGAGATGCTGCCGCCGTGAAAGGAGGTGTAGAGCAGGTCGACGCTGTAGTCGCGGGTCTCCGCCACCTCGACCGTGAGATTGAACCACTCGCCGGGC
This sequence comes from Occallatibacter sp., assembly GCA_049690595.1. Classification (GTDB taxonomy): domain Bacteria; phylum Acidobacteriota; class Terriglobia; order Terriglobales; family Acidobacteriaceae; genus Telmatobacter. The sequence continues at coordinate 344 of JBAVMZ010000358.1, forward strand.
TTGGTCCAGCCCACGTACTGCAGGTTGGACGGGGGCGTCACCAGGTTGTATTCGCTATCGTCGATGGCGGGCTCGCGGCCGAACTTGGTGTAGGAGGTGCCAACGGCTTCGCCCTTGCGGAATTCGTTGAGGTAGTCTCCATTGGCAGGGTTCAACTCGCCGCTGCCGTGGTTTTTGGTGTCGGCGGTGTGGAAGGCCACGCCCTCGCCACCCAGGTCGTAGTAGGCGCAGAGCACGACGCCGGGAACCCTCTGCGGGCCGGCCTGGTAGCGGTTGTCGTGAAACGGCTTGCCCTTGTACTGGCGGAGGAAGTCGTTCTTCGGGCCGCCGGGAGCAAGCGTAACGGTGAAGGCGAGAACGGTAAGAAGAAGGAGCGAGCGTACGGCAAGGCGGTGCATGAGGTAGAGCCTCCCGAGCGAAGCTGCCGCCCTGGGGCGGGGCAGCCGAGATTCGAATGACACGGAACATAGTACGCTATGCGCCCCGGCCTCGGGAGGGGAGCGCGGCCTCAGGCTCCTGTAAAGTTGAAGAGGACTGCGCGGTGGGCTGCGCCTTCCCGAAAGCGAACAAGCTCACACCAAGAGTACCGCCGGTCTCCAGACCCGCACATCTCCCCTCGGCACGAACCCAACGGCTGTCCTGTTCATGGGAGGGCGCGCTCAACCGTAATACTGGTACCGCTTCCAGAACTCCGGCCAGGGTTTCAGAAGATTGCGGCAGACGAATATCTCTGGTTGATAGCTCACGGTCATGTTGCGGATGCCGTACGGGGCCGCAATGTGGGCCGCCCAGGTGCAGGATTGGAAGTTCCGTTCGAGAAAGTCCTGCTTGAGGCCCAGAGCGATCACGGTTTGCGGAGGCGGGTTGCCGTACCCGCGGAGCCAGTTCGAGTTCATGCCGCTGATCGCCTGGGGCAGTCCGTAGGTCGGGCCGTAGAGGTTCACGGCGCCGGTCTGGCCTTCGTCGGCGGCCAGAATGCCCAGGCGGGCGCGGTCCGCGGCAGGCAGCGTGTCGCGCACCTCGGCCACGGTCTTCACCAGCTCGGGCCAGCCTATCTCCATGTTGAAGTTGCCGTTCGTTGCGTCGGCCGCGCGCCACCAGGCCGTGCCGAGCGGAGCGATGGGAAGCACGAGAGACGCGACAACGAGGCCAGAGACGGCCAGCGTGATCGATGTACCCCTGAGGACGCGGGTCCGCGCGTGCGGGCTGAGAGAATCCGCCCATCGCTCGCCCCACACCGCACCGGCGGCCAGCAGCATCGGGTAGGCCGGCGAGAGATAGTAGTCGCGGCCGCGGACGGCGAAGAGGATCACGAGCGGAACCACATACATCCAGCCGATCGTGCGGTACGGCTTTCCCTCGCGCGTCGCAAAGAGGAACCAGAGGCCGGCAAACCAGAGCGGAATGGTGACGGGGTTGGTGACTTTCCAGAGCTGGCCAAGCAGGAAATAGTCGGTCCATCCCCAGGCGACGTCGCGGGAGTGAATGCTCCTGGCCCAGGTGACGCCGAGGAAGTTGTGGTGGAACTCCCAGAGCGCATTGGGTAGGACAAGCAGAACCGCGATCGCGACGCCCGCCCAGAACCAGGGGCTTCGCAGATACCTGCGATTGGGAGTCAACAGCAGGCCCAGGAGCACGCCCGCCGCGAAAATCAGCATGGTGTACTTGGTCTCCAGCCCCAGGCCGATGAAAGTCCCTATGGCAAGAAACCAGCGCGGATTCTCAGAGCGGAGCAGGTGCGCGACACCCCACGCGGTGGCGACCCACCAGAGCAGATCGAAGGTCATGTAAGAGAAGAACGCGCCGCAGAAGAGAACCGAGCCTCCGATTGCCGCCGCTGCGGCCGCCGTCAGCATGGCGGTCCGCCGGCCACCCATCGCGCGCGCCGTCAGGCCCGTCAGGGCCACCACGAGCCCATGCGCCACCGAGGCAAAGAAGCGGAAGCCGCTGAGCGCGGTTCCGAAGAGCGCCAGCTCGATGCGCGCAAGAACAGCCGTGATCGGCGGGTAAACCTCGAAGCCCCAGTCCAGATGCCGGGCATTGGTATAGGTGAGCAGTTCGTCGCGGTGAAAGCCGTAGCGATGGTTAACGGCCATGTCGAGCAGAACGACACAGAGCGCAAAGAGCCAGAGGACGGAAACCTCGCTCTGGAGCAATCGGCGTGGGCGCGATGAGTTCATGCCACTCTCTTTTTCGCAGGCAGCGCGCGACCCAATCGGATGGAGGGGCGGTGGATTCCCCGCGCGGCGCCCGGCAGAAGTTGCGATGTGACCCCATGTTACTCCCCGACCTGTTTAAGCCTGCGATTCGGCCGAGAAATCAACGCGCTGCCGGGCCGATTTCAAGTTCTTGTAATCTAAGGGAGACTTCCCCTGGGGCGCATCTTGTCGATCTCCGCTGTTCAATCCGCCAATCTCGTCGAGCTGTTGCGGTCGGTCTTCGGCTTTGCCGGCTTCCGCGCCAACCAGGAGGCGGTCTGCCGGGCCGCAATCGCTGGCCGCGACCTGCTGCTGGTGATGCCCACAGGCTTTGGCAAGTCCCTCTGCTACCAGTTGCCGGCGGTCGCGCTGGGCGGCACGGCGCTGGTGATCTCGCCGCTCATCGCCTTGATGGAAGACCAGGCGGCGAAGCTGTCCGCCCTCGGGCTGCGCGTGGCCCGCATCCACTCCGGGCTCGACCGCGCCACCAGCCGCCAGGCGTGCATCGACTACCTGAATGGGTCGCTGCAATTCCTTTTCATCGCGCCCGAGCGTTTGCGCGTGCCGGGCTTCGGCGAGATGCTAGCCAAGCGCAAGCCGGCCCTGATCGCCATCGACGAGGCGCACTGCATCTCGCAGTGGGGCCACGACTTCCGGCCCGACTACCGGATGCTGGGCCATTACATTCCGGCGCTGCGGCCGGCGCCGGTGCTGGCGCTGACGGCCACGGCGACTCCCGCCGTGCAGGACGACATCGTCTCGCAGTTGGGGATGGCCAAGCCGGCCCGCTTCATCCACGGCTTCCGCCGCGACAACCTCGCCATCGAGGTGGTGGAGCTGGCGGTGCCGGAGCGGGCGCAGGCGGCCTGCGGGCTCCTTGCGGACCAGGCGCGCCGGCCGGCCATCGTCTACGCCACCTCGCGCAAGGGGGCCGAGGCGCTGGCTGTCGAACTGGCGGCGGTGGCCCCGTCGGCGGCTTACCATGCGGGCCTCGACCCGGAGACGCGCGACCGGGTGCAGACAGCATTTTTGGGCGGGGAACTGGAGGTGGTGGTGGCCACCATCGCCTTCGGCATGGGCATCGACAAGCCCAACATCCGCACCATCATCCACGCCGGACTTCCAGCAACGCTTGAAGGTTATTACCAGGAGATCGGCCGCGCCGGCCGCGACGGCAAGCCGAGCCGGACCTACCTGATGCACTCCTACGCCGACCAGAGGACCCACGACTTCTTCCTCAACCGCGACTACCCGCCGTCGAGCCACCTGGAGCAGGTTTTTCGCGCTCTTGGCGAAGAGCCGGAGCCTGTCGAAGAATTGCGCGCCCGCTCGAAGCTCAGCGAGGAGGAGTTCCACAAGGCACTCGAAAAACTGGAGATTCACGGCGGAGCGCGCGTCGACTTCGGCGGCTCGGCGACCCGCGGCGCTCCGGGCTGGAAGAAGACCTACAACGTGCAGGCGCAGTTCCGCGCCGAGCAGTTCCAGCGGGTGCTCCGGTTTACCGAGTCGAACGAGTGCCGGATGGCCGCTCTGGTGCGCCACTTCGGCGACCTGGAAGATGCGGACCGGGCCTGCGGGATCTGCGACATCTGCGACCCGGCCGGCGCGGTGCTGCGGCTCTTCCGGCGCGCCACGCCCGAGGAGCGAAGGGTGGCGCAGGCGATCGTGGACGAGCTGCGGCCGGTGGACTACAAGGCTTCCGGAACGCTGCAGCGGAACCTGGAGATGGCGGGCCGCATGAGCCGTACCGAGTGGGACCAGTTGCTGGACGCCATGTTGCGCGCCGGGCTGATCGCGATCGAGGAAGCCGCGTTCGAGAAGGACGGCGAGTCGATCCGCTTCCGCAAGGTGCGGCTGACGGATGCCGGGCTGGAGGTGCGCCGCTCGACGCCGGTCGAGCTGCTTGTGGCCGACGGGCTGGTGGATGAGTTCGCCGGCCGTGGACCGAGGCGCGCAAAGCCGAAAAATACGAAAGCCGCGGAGAAGCCGGTGCAGGGAAGACTGGGAGGCGTGGAGGCGCAGGCGGGGCCGCGAACGCTCTCTGCCGCCGACGAGGCGCTCGCCGGCCGGCTGCGGGAGTGGCGCGCGGCGGAGGCAAAACGGCTCGGCGTTCCGGCCTACGTGGTTCTCCACGATCGCGCCATCAAGGCGCTGGCGGCAATGAGGCCGCGCAATCCGAAGCAGTTGCTGGATATCGACGGGATTGGACCGGCGAAGGCGGAGCGCTTCGGGGAGGCGATTCTGGGGATGTTGGCGGGTCCGGAGTGAGCTGCGCCGGACCCGCGCCTGGCCTTAGCTGACTCGCTCGATCACGACCGATTCGAGAACCACCGGCGTGTGCGGCTTGTCCTGCGAGTTGCGCGCGACCTTGGAAATCTTGACCACATTCTCCTGGCCCTCGACCACCTCGCCGAAGATAGTGTGGTTGCCGGTGAGCCACTCGGTGGCGGCCACGGTGATGAAGAACTGGCAGCCGTTGGTGTTGGGACCGGAGTTGGCCATGGCCAGCAGGCCGGGCTTCGAGAACTTGTGCCGCGAGCCCTTGGTCTCGTCCTCGAAGCGGTAGCCGGGGCCGCCCATGCCGGTGCCGGCCGGGTCGCCGCCCTGGATCATGAAGTTGGGAATGACGCGGTGGAAGATAGTCCCGTCGTAGAGCTTGTTCTTCGACTTGGCGCGGGTCGAGGGATGGACCCATTCCTTCTGGCCCTCGGCCAGCTCGATGAAGTTCTTGACGGTGATGGGCGCGTCCTCTTCGAAGAGCCGGACGACGATCTTGCCTTCGGTGGTGTTGAAGTGAGCGTAGGTTCCTGCTGCGAGTGCCATGAATGACTCCTGGGCTCCGGGGCTCCCAGGTCTCAAAGCCGAGACCGTGGGTGCCCTGTGCCTGAAAACGGACTAGGGTTTGGTTGAGGGAAGCGCCGGCTTGGGCGCAGGTGCGGCGGCCGGCTGGGCCGGAGCCTGCGGCAGCGGCGGCATGGGCTGGCCCTCGCGGAC
>JBAVMZ010000359.1:0-5342 GCA_049690595.1 Occallatibacter sp.
GCTGCTGGCGGCCAAGCCGCCGGCCACGGGCGTGCACCCGGCGGCGATTGTCGGCGCGCAGGTGGAACTGGGCGACGACGTGACCGTGGGCCCGTCCGCAGTCATTGAAGAGCGCGCCACGATCGGCGCCGGAACCCGCATCGAGGCGGGCGCGGTCGTCGGCGAGGGCGTCCGCATCGGCCGCGACTGCCGCATCTATCCCCGGGCGGTGCTCTATCCCGGCACGACGCTGGGCGACCGGGTGGTGGTCCATGCCGGCGCGGTGCTGGGCGCCGACGGCTTCGGCTACGTGCGCGACGCGGCGACCGGCAGCTACACGCAGTTTCCGCAACAGGGCACGCTCGTCCTCGAGGACGACGTGGAGGTCGGCGCCAACTCGACCATCGACCGCGGGGCTCTCAACGAGACCCGCATCGGAAGGGGAACCAAGATCGACAACCTGGTCCACGTGGGCCACAACTGCCAGATCGGCGAGGACGTGATCCTGGTGGCACTGACCGGGATCTCGGGCTCGTCGAGTGTAGGCCGGGGCGCGGTGATCGCCGGCCAGGTGGGCATCGGCGACCACGTCACCATCGGCCCCGGCGTCATCCTCGGCGGCCAGGCCGGCGTGCTGAGCGGCAAGACCCTGACCAACGAAGGCCTCGGCGTGAAGCCCGGGACGGTGCTCTGGGGCACGCCGGCGCGTCCGCTGACCCAGGTCCTGCGCGAGATCGCCCTGCTGGGACGGATGGTGAAGAGGCAGAAGGGCAGGGAACCGGGAACAGGGAGTAGGCAGTAGGGAGTAGGGATTAGGGAGTAGGGAGATGCGAGTAGGGACCTGCTCGCATCTCTCCCAGCGTCTTTCCCCATGAACGGCAATCGAATGCAGCGCCGGCCACCCTGCAGAGTAGCGCCACCCAGCAGAGTAGCGCCGGCCTCCCGGCCGGCTGTAGCGTGGGTCTCCTGACCCACGCTCCGCGATCTCACGAGGGCACTCGCGCATTGTCAATACAGCGAATACTCAATCCTCCAATACATACACCCTGACCAGCATCTCCCCGCGCCCGGCTGTGCATCCAATTCGCCTCTCGCGGCGCACAATCGACTCATGACTTCCGCGGGAGTGACGACCAAGGCCGGCCGAGGGGCGGCACAGAACTGCCTCGGAGGGGTGATTTTGTACGCCCCCCCACCCCCAGTACATTTCCTGTGTTTTTTACTCCATTCCGACTATATGTACCATAGAATCAACGATATACAATTTCACGCTGTCATCTTATCCGTTAACAGCACCCCGTTTTTTGGGCCGAAATAGACCGCCTTTTGGCCAAAAACCCGCCTCAGAACGGCTTCTCGGTGAGGAACGGCTCCGGCTTCTGCGAGCCGTCGCGCTGGCGGACCAGAACCTGGACCTTGCCCTCGGCGGCGTCCAGTTCGGTCTTGCAGGCGGCCGAGAGACCTACTCCCTCTTCGAAGAGCTTGAGCGATTCTTCCAGGGTCAGGTCGCCCTTTTCCAGCTGGTCGACGATGGTTTCGAGCTTCTTCAGCGATTCTTCGAATGAGGGCATGGCTTACTCCGCTTGGGGTCTGGGCAGCACGCTCGAGATGACCTCGGCGGCGGTCGAGTAGCGGCCGAAGGGGGCCGAGATCTGGACGCCCTGCACGTAGGGCCGGACGGCTTCGAGCATCTCCTGCGCGATCCGGATGCCTTCCTTGCGCGCGGCGTCGGGCGCGTCGGCCTGGGCCATCCGCCACATGATCTCCTCGGGCATGGAGACGCGCAGGTCGTTCTTCATGTACTCGGCGTTGCGCAGGCTGGTGAGCGGCCAGATGCCGGCGATGATGGGAATGCGGTGCTCCCGGATGCGTTCGAGGAAGCCTTCGAGCAGGCGCAGGTCGAAGACCGGCTGGGTGATGGCGTACTCGGCGCCGGCCTCGACTTTATAGAAGAAGCGGCGCAGCTCGTGCTCGATGTCGGGGACGCCGGGGTTGGCGGCCACCCCGATGGTGAAGTTCGTCGAAGCGCCAATCGAGTTGGCGCCGATGTCCAGGCCGTGGTTGAGGCGGCGGACGATGTTGACCAGACCGATGGAGTCGACGTCAAAGACCTGAGTGGCGTCAGGATAGTTGCCGAGCTTGGGCGGTTCGCCGGTCAGGCAGAGGATGTTCTTGAGCCCGATGGACGAGGCGCCGAGCAGGTCCGATTGAATCGACAGCAGGTTGCGGTCGCGGCAGGTGTAATGCAGAACGGTTTCGATCGAGGTGTGCTGCTGAATCTGGATCGCGAGGCTCTGCGCGCTCATGCGGGCCGAGGCGCGCGGCGAGTCGGGCACGTTGATGGCGTGAACGCCGAGCTGGGCCAGCATGCGGGCGCCCTCGATCTCGAGCGAGCAGTCGATGCCCTTGGGCGGCACGATCTCGACCAGGGTGACAAACTTGCCGGCCTCGACAAGGTGGCCGAGCTGCGAGCGCTCGCCCAGCGGCGAGGGGGGCGTCTCGGTGCTCAGCTCCGGCGCCATGCCGGTGACCTCGACGCGGGCCTGGGTCTCGATGGCGCGCATCGCCGAGCGCATGGCGCGGATGTGGTTGGGTGTGGTGCCGCAGCAGCCGCCGACGATCCCGACGCCGGCGGCGATGGCCTTGCGGGCGAAGCTGGCCATGAACTCGGGCGAGCAGAGGTAGATATTGCGGCCTTCGATGGCACGGGGAAGGCCGGCGTTGGGCATGGCGGCCAGGGGCAAGGTGGTGGCGGCGCGCATCGCCTCGGCGGCGGTCAGCACCGTGGTGGGACCGGTCGAGCAGTTCACACCGACGGCGGTGGCGCCCCACTCGGTGAGCAGCGCGGCGGCCTGGGCGGCCGAGGCGCCGTCCAGGCAGTTCCCGTCGTCGTCCACGGTCACCATTACCAGGATCGGCAGCTCCGGAGCGGTCTCGCGCGCGGCCTCCAGAACTTCCCGCGCCTCGTTGAGGGCGGGCATGGTCTCGGCGATCAGCAGGTCGCAGCCGGCCCCTGCCAGGGCGCGGATCTGCTCGGCAAAGATGGCGCGGGCCTCGTCGAGGCCGGTCTTTCCCAGCGGTTCCAGGCGCAGGCCCAGCGGGCCGATGGAGCCGGCCACGAAGGCGTTGCCGGCCTGCTTCTCGCGCAGGTGCTCGGCGGCCTGGCGGGCAATGCGCACACCGGCCTCGTTGATCTCGGCCACCTTGCCGGCCAGCCCGTGACGGGAGAGGCGGGCGCGATTGGCGCCGAAAGTGTTGGTTTCCAGGATGTCGGCGCCGGCCTGCAGGTACTCCTCGTGGATCGAGAGGATCAGGCCGGGATCGGAGAGGTTCAACTCGTCGTAGCAGCGGTTGATGAAGATGCCGCGGGCATAGAGGACCGTGCCCATGGCTCCGTCGGCGAGCAGGGGGCGGCTGGCGAGAGTCTCGGTGAACGACGGCATTCTGGATTCATGCTACGCGACCCGAGCGGGCGGCGCCAGCAGGCAGGGCCGCTTTGTTATACTTCGGGAGTCACAAGCCTGCGCAGCGCCGGCGGTGCACGGAGGGGCGAACGCGCCCAGCCGGAGCGCCGGACGGCGGTCATGAACGGTTCCCGCCGGGGCCACGCGCGCCGGCATACTCCGCGGTCCGCTCCGCGCATTGGGTCGAGGTAAGAGATCTTGAAGAGCAGAAGTCTTGTTATGAGCGCCGCCGCCGCCCTTGGGCTGGCCGCCGCGCTGGCCGGATGCGGCACCACCTCCTACTTTGCCGGCCGTAACCTGCCCCCTAGTGGCCTGGTCAACCGTGTGCTGATCGCGGTGCAGAACCCCAGCTCCTTTACCAAGGGGGAGCTCCAGTTCGTCGATGCGCACTACGACATCCGCTACGCCTACAACGACATCAACAAGACCTTCTTCATCTCCGGCTACGGGGGCGCGCTGCCGGTCAGCATCCAGAATATGCCGGAAGAGCGGCTGGGCGTGGTCTACGGCTCGGGCGACGGCAACCTGGCTCTGGTCGATTACGGCAGCGAGAACTCCGGCGGCAGCGCGTCGACCAACAACGGGCTCTCGTCCAGCATCTTCATGACGCGCAACAGGAGCTTTGTCTTTGCCGCCAGCCAGTCGGCGCACGTCTTCACGGTGGTGAACCGCTCGACGGGCGGCTCCTACGGACTGAGCCTGCCCGGCGTCTACCGGGTGAGCGTCAACCCCGGCGGCTCGGTGGCGCTGGCCTTCGTGCAGAACTCGAATAACATCTACTACCCGCGCGAGCTCTCTTCGGCGCAGACGATCGCCTACTCCGGCGGACCCGCCACCTGGCCCAAGGCGGCGGTCGATTGCCAGCCGCAGAACGCGCCGCTCTGGTGCCTCTTCCAGGCGCAGAGCCCTGACCATGTGGACGCAACGGGGACTCCGTACGGCGCGCCGCTGGTCTTCGACCGGCCGGTCAAGGCGGTCTTCTCGGCCGACGGCGGCACGGCCTACGTGCTCAACTGCGGACCGGAGTGCGGCGGCACGACCGCCTCTGTGACACTACTGCCAGTGGCGTCGATGATCTTCCTGCCCAACCAGGCTTCAGGGCAACTGCCCAAGACCGGCACGGCGGCGAATATTCCCATTCCCGGAGGTTCGAGCAACGCCCTGATCGACTCGTCGACAATGTACGTGGTGGGGCAACAGTTGCAGCCCGACGGGCTCTTCAGCGGCAACCTGACCGTGGTCGACCTGGGCGCCAACACGGCCTCGGCGCCGACCAGCATCAGCGACGGCGCGCCCGGTGCGGTGAGCCGGATGCTAGAGGCCGACGACAACACGCTGTGGATCGGCATGACCAAGTGCGACAACGGAGAGCGCTACGCCAAGGGCCTGGCCTACGGCTGCCTGACCATGTACGACACCTCGGCCAAAGCGGTAAAGCTGATCGAGCCGTACCTGGGCGATCTGACCGGCCTGGCCGGCGTCACCGGCCAGCACAAGCTCTACGTGGCGCAGGGCGGGCAGGTGTACATCTACAAGACCACAGACGGCACCTCCATCGACAACCAGTACGTGACGGTGACGGGCACGGCCTGGGACGTGGCCTATATGGACGGGCTGACCGACGGCAACAACACGGTGTACTGAGCAAGCAAACGAGTGGACTGGTGAACAGGCGGACGGGTGAACGCGCGCCACAACACGGTCCCCTGAATCGATAAGCACCGAATCGGCCTCAGCCCTGTACACTCGGGGCTGGGGCTTTTCTCTTGCGAAAACGCCGCGCCCCGGCTCCCGTCCACCTGTCCACCTGTTCACCTGTCCACCTGTTCACCTGTCCACCTGTTCACCTGTCCACCTGTTCACCTGTCCACCTGTTCACCTGTCCACCTGTTCACCCTG
>JBAVMZ010000360.1:0-4404 GCA_049690595.1 Occallatibacter sp.
CCGGCTACCCGCGCGACCTGGAGCGGGCCATGCACCCGGTTGCGCGCGACTTCCGCTGCTTCATGGCCGCGCGCAGCCGCTACGCCGAGGACAGGCTCGCCGAGGCGGTGGCCGCCGGCGTGCGGCAGTACGCCGTTCTCGGCGCCGGGCTTGACACCTTTGCCTACCGCAACCCGTTCCCGGATCTCAAGGTCTTCGAGGTCGACTTTCCGGCCACGCAGGAGTGGAAGCGCGGGTTGCTTGCCGAGGCGGGCATTGCGGCGCCATCGAACCTCACCTTCGTTCCCCTGGACTTCGAGCACCAGACGCTGGCCGAGGGCCTCAGCCAGGCGGGCTTCGCGCTGGAGCGGCCCGGCTTCTTTGCCATGCTGGGGGTGGTTCCGTACCTGACGGGCGCGGGCTTCCGGGCCACGCTGGAATCGGTGGCCGCGCTGCCCGCGGGGACGGGAATCTGCTTCGACTTTGGCTTTCCGCCGGAGATCCTGAGCCCGGCGCGGAGAAAGATCTTCGAGACCCTGGCGGCGCGGGTGGAGGCGGCGGGCGAGCCCTTCCGCCTCTTCTTCACGCCGGCGGAGATGGACTCCGAGTTGCGGCGCGCGGGCTTCCAACGCACCGAGCAGGCCGGCCCGGCGCGCCTCAACGAGCTTTACTTTGCCTGCCGCGCCGACGGCCTCCGCCTCTCGCTCCATGACATGGGCTGCCTGGCCACGGCGTGGGTGTAACCCCGCGCTCCTCGAAGCGTTTTGACTCGCGAACGGCCATCGACTGTAGCGCCGGCCAGCGTCTTGACCCGCCAACGGCCATCGATTGTAGCGCCGGCCTCCCGGCCGGCTGTAGCGTGGGTCTCCCGACCCACGCTCCGCGATTCCAAGTGGGCACAAACACATTGTCAATTCAGCGAATGCTCAGTCCTGCCAGAAATCCAGACGAACGGACTGCGGGTTTGTTGCTCGGAATCGAGACTGGGGTGCCCGCCGGTCTATGATGCGGGGATGAAAAAAAGGTTCGTATTGCGGTTCGTGCTCCTGGCCGCGTCCGCCGCCCTGACGGGCTGTGCCTGGATGGTCAACTGGATGGCTGCCGAGCCGCCGGCACCGGTGGTGCACCCGATGCAGGGCTTGCGGACGATCCGGGTTACCGCGGCAAACCGGACGGCCTCGCCGAGACTGGCGCCCGCGGCCCTCGAAGCCGGGCTCGTCCGCACTCTCAATGTCTATGCGCAGGGAGTGCGGTTCGTTCCGGCGGGCGAGGCGGCGGACGGGGTGCTTGCGGTTGTGGTCCTCGAGGAGCGTGGCGCCCGGACGCGGACGGACCCGCAGGCGGATACGGAGGGCTGGAAGTTCCTGATTCGTTACTCCGCGAGCCTGACTGACGCGGACGGACGGGTGATCTGGCAAGGGGCACGGATGACCGCGAAGCTGGAGATGGACTGGACCGGGTATCGCCGCGCCGGGGGAGTGCCGGGATGGACCCCGGAGATCTTGAACGAGCTGACTCAGATGATGGGCAGCGGCCTGGCGGAGGATCTGGCGAAGGTGAAGTGACACCCCGCAGGCCGGCGGCGAACCCCGCCCCCACGCCGCTACAATGGCAACAGCATGAAGCGCGGAATCGTATTGCTGCTGTCGGCGGCGCTGGCGGGTGGGGCGGCCGGATGCGGCTATCACACGCTGGGCGCGGCCACTCACCTGCCGGCCGGGGTGCACACCTTGTCCGTGCCTGTCTTTGCCACGCGAACCGAGAGCTACCGCACCGAGGCGGTCCTGACCCAGGCGGTGATCCGCGAGTTTGCCCAGCGGACGCGCCTGCGCGTCTCGGCCGACGAGGGCGGCGACCCGGACGCGGTGGTGCGCGGCGTCATCCTGAAGGAGACCTCCGCACCGCTCACCTACAACGTCTCGACCCAGCAGTCGTCGAGCTACCTGCTCACGCTGGTGGTCTCGGTCACGGTGACCGGCCGGGACGGCAAGGTGCTCTACGAGAACCCGAATTACGTCTATCGCCAGCAGTTCCAGTCGACCAGCAACCTGCCCGTCTTCTTCCAGGAAAGCCCGGCGGCGATCGAGCGGCTCTCGCGGGAGTTCGCCCGCCAGCTTGTGGCCGACGTGCTGGAGGGCTTTTAGTACCGCCTGGTGAGCCTCTTGCAATGTCTCATTGAGACTGCAACATGTGTCAGGGCACGACTTGAGTCGTGCCGCAAGTGCCACAAAATCAAAAGGGCTTTAGCCCCTGCGGGATGATTCTCGGGAACCTTCGCCGTCCCTTCGGACTTTTTCCGCAGCCTCTGAATGTCGTGCCCTGACACAATCGATTGCCAGGCGGCAGTTTTGCAAGATGCTCTCGTTTTGTGGTTTCCCAGACCCCGGAATCGGGGCCTGGGGCACCCGGCTTCTACTGCCGCGACCGCATAGCCGCGTGACGCTCGTTGTGCGCCCGGCGGGAAAGATTTTCTTGAGCAGGTTGGTCTCGGACGGCGGGGGATTGTATTCTGGTGCCGCATGGGCAAAGCAAGGGTTCGCAGGCCCCGGATGGGGGCAGGCCGGTGAGCGGGGCGCGCTGGGGCGCGGGTTTTGCCGCCGTCGGGCGGTTTGTCTCCGAAATCGAGGCCGCTGGCGCAGGGCAGGGCGCCTGCCGTGCCGGCTACGTGCTGGCCGGCGACGAGGTCTTCCTCCAGGACCGCTGCCGCGCCGCGGTGCTCAAGGCCTTTGTCCCCACGGAACTCAAGGACTTCTGCCTCTCCGAGCTGGACCTCGGCTCGAACTCGATCTTCGAGGTGCTGGACCGCGCGCAGACGCCGTCGCTGATGGCGCCATTTCAGGTGATTTTTGTGCGCAACGTGCGCCAGCTTTACACGAAGGGCGCGAAGAAAGAGGCGTTTTCCGCGCTGGAGCGCTACTTCCGCTCGCCCAATCCGCAGGCGCTGGTGGTCTTCGTCGCCGACTTTCTCCGCATTCCCTCCGACATCCGGCGCATGGAGATGGAAGACAAGAACCGCTTCGAGCGGCTGCGCGAGACGCTGGGCGAGCACTGCGGCATTGTGGAGCTGGCGCGGGTCACCGAGGATGACGCCATGCGCTGGGTGGTGGCGGAGGCGCTGAAGGCCGAGGTGCGCGTGGAGCCCGAGGCGGCGCGCCAACTGGTCGACGCCCTCGGCGCGGACATGATGCTGGTGGCCTCGGAGCTGGAAAAGCTGCTGCTCTACTCCACCGGCCGCGGACGCATCACGCTGGGCGATGTGGAGACGATGGTGCTCGGCGCCAAGCAGCGCTCGCTCTACGAGCTGACGGACGCCATCAGCGCCCGCGACCGTGCCCGCGCCCTGGCGCTGCTGCACGGGCTGCTGAACAGCTCGGACGCGGGCGAGGACGCGGCCATCGGCCACCTGTATATGCTGGCGCGGACCTTCCGCCAGATGCTGGTGATTCTGGAAAAGAACGTGCGCGACTCGCGCGCCATCTGGCAGGCGTTGTGGCAGGGCTTCCGCATGCCGCCCTTCGCGGCCGACGACCTGATCCGCCAGGCGCGGCGCTACAAGAGCCGGCGCGAGCTGACGCGGGCCCTCCGGCTCATCGCCCGCGCCGACCTCGAACTGCGCTCGTCGCCACCGGACAAGCGCCTGGTGCTGGAGCGGCTGATCTACGACCTCGCCTCGGAGCCGAAGCAGACGCCGTCTCTGTTTGCCTATGCGCAGTTGTCCTTCGAGGGCTGATCCGGGCGGCACGCGGAACAAACGGCTCGCGGGTCGCGCGGTTGCCGGATGCGGATGTGAGGACTCGGCCGTCAGCTCTCACTGCACGCCGTGCTGGTTGAGCCAGGGGCCGTACTCCTTGTCGGACTTCTGAATGTGGTTGGCGAGCCAGTCGCGCAGGAAGTTCAGCAAGTGCAGATTGAGCGTGATCTCGCCGCGCTCGTAGCGCTCCACGTACTCGCCAACCTGCTTGGTGAGCTCGTGGTGCTGGGTGCGGTGGGTCTCGAGCCCAGGATAGCCGGCCCGGCTCATCAACGCTTCCTCCTGGGCGAAGTGGTTGCGCGTGTACTCCACCAGTTTGCGCAGCAGGTTCCCCGTTACGCTTGCAGCCTGCCCTTTCAGCATGGCGGTATGCAACTCGTTCAATGTGCCAACCAGCGCCGTGTGCTGGTTATCGAGACTCTTGACGCCGACGGAATACTTCTCGCTCCAGTTCAGCAGTGCCATACCAAGACTCCTCCGCGGGGGATTCCCATACAGACTGCATCGGTTGAATCCACGGGAAGTTGAGTCAACCCGCATTCCTCTCAGCGTCTGGGCGTTTTGGACCCGCAAACCCCAATCGGTTGTAGCGCTGGCCTCCAGGCCCGGGGTCCCCAACGAGCGATCTGTGCTCGTTGGGGTGGTGGAACGGCTGTAGCGTGGGTCTCCTGACC
>JBAVMZ010000361.1:0-4185 GCA_049690595.1 Occallatibacter sp.
TCGTAGCGGCGGCAAAGAAAAGAACAACAGTGCGAAGCATCATTTCAATTGCCTCCGGCCTCATGGCTCTGCGGTTTGCTGGCGGCCTTTGCGCCGGTCAGGTCGACAGGCGTGGTGCTGCGCATCAGCACCGCGGGCACGCGATTCTCCGAGCCGCGCTCCGGGCCCGTGTGGCAGCCAACGCAGATGCGCTGCTCACCCCCGCGCGACCAGAACCAGCCATGCTCCTGACGCAGCACCTGGCCGTTTTCGTCGAGCAGCACAAGGCGAATCGGCTTGTCGCCGGGCACTTGCACAAAGAAGGAGCCGTCTGCCTCGACCGGCGCGGTCCCGTTCACCACCGTATGACCGTCTGCGTCAAGCGACTCGAGTCGCACCTTCGCCGGCGCATGCTTCAGGTCGCCCTCGCGCCCGAGCCGCGCATCGAGCGCCAGCAGGTTTGCGTAGTTCCACTCATGGAGGCCGCTGGGATGATGATTCGGCCGCGCGCGCGGCGCGAGCACAACCGGCTCGACAAGGTCCATCCCCGCCTGCGCGAAGACCGTCCGCATCGTGGCCGCGCCGGGATTCCACGCCTTCAGCGCGTAGCGCGAAGCGGGCGTGGCGCGCGTGCTCAGCAGCCACTCGCCCTGCGCCGTCTCCGCAATCGCGCCTGCAAACTCCGCGCGCGGCGCGGCTATGGCTGCCTCGCGGGCCAGCGGCGATGCAAAGCGCGCCAGCGAGGCGCCGTGCGTGAAGACCACATCGCCCGAGGCCATCTGCCTGCCCGCCCAGCGCGCCGCGCCGTGATCGCAGCGGTAAGACTCCAGCCCCGAGCCGTCGCTATAGACCAGAAACATCTCCGCCGTCTTGCCCGCGCCCAGCGGATAGTTGCTCTCGAAGAGAACGCGCCCATCGGCCAGCACATCGTCCGGCACTGCGCTCGCGGGCGGATGCGTCAGCGCGACGAGCATCGCCTCGGCCTTGGCGTCGATCGGGGCCAGAGCGCGCGTCTGCGCCGCGCCTGCGGCCATCACCTGGTAGCCGCCCGCCGCGTGCCGCGCATAGACCAGCCGCCCGGCCGGCAGATACAGGGGACGGATGGCATCGCCCGCGCCCCCAATGACCTTGCGCAGCGAGCGATCGGCCAGCGTAAGTTCCCAAATCTGCCAGCGGTCCGCGGCTGCCTGCTTGCCGGCGAAGAGCACGCGCGCGCCGTCAAAGGAGACACTGGCATCGGCGCTTGCGGCAAAGTCCGGAACCAGCGGCTCGGCCTTGCCCTCGTGGATGCGCAGCAACTGCGCGCCCTGGGGAAAGCGCTGCTGGCCTGCGAGCGCGGCCAGCGGCCGGTAGACCGGCGCTGCGGTCACAACCAGATCGGGCAGAGGCGCGGCAGAGGGTCCGGGCGCGGGGGTGGCAACCGGAAGCAGCATTGCGGACAGGATGGCAACGCACAGGAGTCTGAACCGGCTCCTCATCCAACGGCCTCCATCGCCAGCGCGCCGCGCGCCTCGTGCGCGGTCCGCTTGCGGCGGCTCATCTCTCGCGCGCGCAGGGCCAGGTAAGGATCGAGGTCGTTCATCATCTCGTCGAAGCCGGCAAAGTCCAGCGACTGCTCGCCGTCGCTCCAGGCCTTGTCGGGATTGGGGTGCACCTCGACCAGCAGACCGTCCGCCCCCGCGGCCACGGCAATGCGGCTCAGCGCGGGCACCAGCTCGCGGTGCCCGCAGGCGTGGCTCGGATCGGCAATCACCGGCAGGTGCGAGATCTGCTTGAGCAGCGCGATAGCGGCCACGTCGAAGGTGTTGCGGGTGGCTGTTTCGAAGGTGCGGATGCCGCGCTCGCAGAGGATGACGTGCGGGTTGCCGCAGTCCAGAATCACCTGCGCCGCGCGCAGAAAGTCGGCAATCGTGGCCACCATGCCGCGCTTCAGCAGCACCGGACGGCCCGAGCGCGCCGCCGCTTCCAGCAGCGCGTAGTTCTCCATGTTGCGCGTGCCGATCTGCAGGATATCCGCATACTCGGCCACCTGCGGCACATCGTCTTCCGACATCACCTCGGTGACGATCGCCAGCCCAGACTCTTCTCGGGCGCGGGCCAGCATCTTCAGCCCTTCCACGCCATGTCCCTGGAATGCGTACGGCGAGCTGCGCGGCTTGAAGGCGCCGCCGCGGAGGATGCGCGCGCCCGCCCGGCGCACGTGATTGGCTGTGGCCATCAACTGGAATTCGGTCTCGACCGAGCAAGGGCCGGCCATGGTGATGAACTCATCGCCGCCGATCTCCATATCCAGGACCGGAATCAGCGTCCGCTCGAGCTCCGCGCTCTTCAGGACATCCGGGCTCTCCGCAAACCGCTCGTTCCAGTTCTCGCGCACCGTGCAGCGCTCCTCTCCGGGGAAGCCTCAGAGTACTGCGCGCTTAACTGCGATGCCTCAACCCAAAGGTGGAGTTCAGGGGGCAAGTGGCCAACACCTGTGATGGAGCGCACATTTCCGTGCCAAGACGAGGCGATTTCCGGCCGCGGAATCAACCGGAATTGCGTCCCGGGGGCAATTTTTCCTTCTCTCACGCGTAGTGACCCACCTCGATCGGGCTCTCCTGCTCGATCTGGCGCAGCCGCGCGGCCCACGCAGCCAGCCATTTGGCCCGTTCGGCCTCCTCCGCGCGCACCGGTCCGTAGAAGACCGCCGGAGCCAGCACGCTGAAGCCGCAGAACTCGAAGACGCCGCGGTGAATCGGCCGCAGTATGCCACGCAAGTCGCCGTTGAAGCCGCCTGGCATATATGCCGCTTCCGGCCCGCCGGTCGTCAGCGAGAGCAGCGCCCGCTTGCCCCGGAATACCCCGCTTTCGTACACACGCCCGCCTCCGTACGCACGGCCCATGGCAAAGACCCGGTCCACCCAGCCCTTCAGGATCGCCGGCAAACCAAACCACCACAGCGGAAACTGGAAGATGACCAGGTCCGCAGCCTCCAGCTTCCGGATCTCGGCCTCGAGCTCCGGGGAAAAGCCTCCGGTCCCGGTGGCATGCAGTTCTTCAACCTGCGGCTTGAAGTAATCCGGGTCCTTGCAGGCCGTGAAGTTGGCCCGGCTCGACGATGGATCGAAATGCATCGCGTACAGGTCGCTGGTCACAACCGTGTGCCCGGCCGCCTGCAGTGTGTCGACTGCGGTATCGAAGAGCGCGCCGTTGAAGCTCTTCCGTTCAGGATGCGCGAAAACAATGAGGACGTTCATACTTCCATTCTGACTCAAGTGGATTGCCTGATAGATGCCGCAGGCGCGGAGGCGGGTGCGCAAAAGACGGTGAAATGCCGCCTAATTCGTACTCAAAGCGATTGCCGGCGGCTTGTAGCCAAAAGCGCGGTCGATCACCGCGGCCACCGCTAGCACCGCCTCATCCTCGAACGGCCGGCCCGCCACCTGCACGCCAATCGGCAGGCCCTCCGGGGACCGCCCCACCGGCGCCACCGCCGCGGGATTGCTCAGCGCGTTGAACCACTCCGTGTAGCGCCACGCGTCCAGCCACTCAACAGGATGGCCATCGACCATCCACACGCGCTCGCCGTGCTTGAAGGCCGGCACGCTGGCCACCGGACAGAGCAGCAGCGGATGCTCCCGCATCTCTTCGAGCGTCGCCGCGCGAACCATGTCCAGTTGCGCCCACGCATCCAGCAACTCCGTTGCGGAGAGCTTCGGAACAGAGTCCGCAATCGACAAGAACTCCTCGAAGACGGGGCTCAGCAGATGCTCGCGCCCTGCGATCTCCGGCGCGTAAAACATGGCCCCGCACTGCACAAAGAACTTCCACCACAACTGCCGCAGCAGCTCCAGCGTCTTTGGCCGGAAGGGCTCTACTCGAAAACCCGCCGCACGCAGCGCCTCAACCGCCGCCCGCACCGCCGCGCGCGTCTCCGGCGTGACCGGCATCAGGCCGTCATCCTCGAAATACCCAATCGTCAGCTTGCGCGCATCCTCCGCCGTCACCTCGCGCAGCGGCACCGGCGGGCTGGCCGGATCGCAGGGGTCCTGCCCTGCCAGCGTGCGGAACATGAGCGTGACGTCTTCCATCGTGCGCGCCATCGGCCCGATGGACCCGAGAATCTGAAACGGTCCCACGCACGGCGGCAGGTGGCCGCGCCCCGGCACCCGTCCCGGCGTGGGCCTGAGCGAGCAGATGCCGGTGAAATGCGCGGGCACGCGC
>JBAVMZ010000362.1:0-26805 GCA_049690595.1 Occallatibacter sp.
GGCCGCGCCCAATGCCCGAGCCGCCCCCGGTGATCAGAATCGTATTACCCGTCAGTTTCATATGGGATCAAGCCTCCAAACGCCATCATAGCCGCGGCGCCTGCGCCGGGGTCTTTGCGGCGGCCGCCCTGCCCGCTCGCCACGTCCCGAGTGTCGCTCTCCCCATGTGCGGCCTGTCACAAGACGTTCACACTCCCGGTGTGATACAACCGCTGTTTAGTTTGCGACGCACGGCGAAATCGGCCTCTGCTCCACTGCCAGCGCCGGACGCGAGACCTTCCCGATGGACGAGGAAGACGCCAGACCGGGCCCTGAATCCCGGCAATCCGGCCCCCTGAACGCCTCCTCCGGCGTTCCCATGAAGACCCTGTGCCTGGCCCCCATCGCCCTTCTTGAATCGGCTGTCATCCTGAGCGCAGCGCAACGCAGTGGAGCGGAGCCGAAGGCTCTGCGGTTGCCTTTCGGCCGCTCGCGCCGCCCTTTGCCCGCCGCCGGTTGGCTTTCCGCCACACCCGTCCCCCAAACCTCAGGCCGGAGCGAATTCCTGGCTCAGCCAACTCCGCTAACTCCGCCAACTCCGCTAACTCCGCTAGCGCCGCTAACTCCGCTAGCGCCGCTAGCTTCGCTCGGCTCAGGCCGCGCGCCAGTCCACACAATTTCCAAGGAGAAACACCATGAAAACTTACCAGGGAAGTGAGATCCGTAACGTAGCTGTAGTCGGGCATGCGCACAGCGGAAAGACCACGCTGATCGCCGCTCTGCTGCATGCCGCGAAAATGACCCCAACCCAGGGCCGCGTGGAAGACGGCTCGGCCGTCACCGCCTACGACGAAGAGGAAGTAGCCCGCGGCGCAACCATGCAGAACGCCGTCGCCTTTGCCGAGTGGCAGGGCGCCAAGATCAACTTCGTCGACACCCCCGGCTTCCATATGTTCTCGCACGAGGCCCGCGCCGCCCTGCTGCCCGTCGAGTCGGCCATTGTCGTCGTCAACGCCCAGGCCGGCGTCGAGCCGGTCACCGAGCGCGTCTGGCGCTTTGCCGAAGAAGCCCAACTGCCCCGCGTCGTCGTGGTCAACCAGATGGACCACCCCAAAGCCGGCGGCGGAGGCGGCCTGAGCGCCCTCATGGACGACCTCTCCGAACGCTGGGGCCGCGCCTGCATCCCTGTCCAGCTCCCCATCTCCGGCCCGGACGGCTTCCACGGCGTCGTCGACCTGGTCACCATGGAGGCTTACACTTACACTCCCGGCGGCGACGGCCGCGGCAAGATGAGCCATGAGATCCCCGCCTCCCTTACCGCCGACGCCAAGGCCCGCCACGAGGCGCTGGTCGAGCTCGTCGCCGAGGGCAAGGACGAGCTGATGGAGGAGTACTTCGAGAAGGGCACCATCCCCGAAGACCACCTCATCGCCGCCCTCCACGAGGCCATCCGCGAAGACCGCATCTTCCCCGTCCTCTTCACCTCCGGCCTGGCCAACATGGGCAACGACCACCTCCTCGACTTCCTCAAGGTCTACTGCCCCTCGCCCGCCGAGCGCGCCCCCTTCACCGGCGCCGCCTCCGCCGCGGCGGACGCACCCGTCGTCACCCGCAAAGTAGCCGACTCCGAGCCCGCCGGCCTGCTGGTCTTCAAGACCATGACCGACCCCTTCGCCGGCCGCATCAGTTTCTTCAAGGTCGTCAGCGGCGTCGTCAAGAACGACGCCACCGTTGAGAATTACACCCGCGGCGGCCAGGAGCGCCTCTCGCATCTGAGCGTGATGCAGGGCCGCAAGGCCGTCGAAGTCCCCGAGCTGCACGCCGGCGACATCGGCGCCGTGGCCAAGCTCCGCGACACCCTCACCGGCAACACGCTGGGCCAGAAGGGCGCCGAGATCCAGATCAAGCTCGCCCCGCTCCCCGAGCCGGCCATGACCTACGCCATCGAGCCCAAGTCCCGCGCCGACGAGGACAAGCTCGCCCCCGCCATCCACAAGCTCATGGAAGAGGACCTGCTCATCCGCTTCTTCCGCGACCCGCAGACCAACGAGTTCCTCATCGCCGGCGCCGGCCAGCCTCACATCGAGGCCATCGTCTCGCGCCTCAAGAAGCGCTACCACGCCGAGGTTTTGCTCAAGTCGCCCAAGGTGCCCTACCTCGAAACCATCCGCGCCCGCGCCGAGGCCCACGGACGCCACAAGAAGCAGTCCGGCGGCCACGGCCAGTTCGGCGACTGCAAGATCCGCATGGAGCCGCTGGCCCGCGGCGCAGGCTTCGAGTTCGGCAACGAAGTCTTCGGCGGCGCCATCCCCCGCAACTTCATCCCCGCCATCGAGAAGGGCATCGTCGAGTCGGCCGCCCGCGGCTATCTCGCCGGCTACCCCGTCGTCGACTTCAAGGTCACCGTCTACGACGGCAGTTATCACGACGTGGACTCGAACGAAATGTCCTTCAAAACCGCCGGCCGCATCGCCTTCAAGAAAGCCATGGAGCTCTGCAAGCCCTGCCTGCTCGAGCCCATCATGAAGGTCGAAATCGAAGCTCCCGACGAGTTCGCCGGCTCCATCATGGGCGACCTCTCGGGCCGCCGCGGCCGTCCCCAGGGCATGGAGTCCAAGGGCAAAACCACCATCCTCCGCGCCGAAGTCCCCATGGCCGAAATGCTCACCTATGGCACCCAGCTAACATCGATGACGCAAGGCAAAGGCAGCTACCGCATGGAAGTCGACCACTACGACATCGTCCCCCAACTGGTAGCCGACAAAATCCTCGCCAACGCCAAACGCCCCATCGACGAAGAAGAAGAATAGTCCCCTGCAAGGCCGTCAAATCGAGCGGTATGCCCCAGATCCCGAAGCAGCGATCTGGGGCATACTACGGCAAATGCGCAGAATCAGCCCGCTCACGTAAGCCCAAAACGGGAATTGGTTTGGCGAAGTCATTCATTACAGGACAGAAAACGCCCGAAGGGAAAATTTTTGCAGATAATTACTGTGATTTGTTATATTTAGAAGAGAACAGGTCGAGACGCACGAGTCAAGTTGCGCTCCAGATGCGTCGATGTATATGCTGGAACCTCGGTTTTTCCGACGTGCTGCGTCCCGATGCGGCACTTCTTGTTGTCTCTTGTCCGTGTTCCTGGAGTTCCAAAATGTCGCTGCAAATCGCATCTTACGTCACACTTGAAGAGGTTGACCTTCAACTCCAGCAGTTGAAGGACGTGTACGGGGTTTCCCGCGAGGAATTGGAAGCGAATCCCACGCTTTGTGAAGAAAATGAAGATGCGGTGCTGGAATTGTCGTTCCTCTTGGAACAGAAGAAAGCACTGTTGCAGATCGTTCAGGAAGACGCCGGTCGCAATCCCAAGCGAAATGTCTGGGCTAGCGGCCGGTCACGTCACAGAAGCCTTTGTAACGATGCATCCGAGGATGTGTTACTGGACCTCGCCGCATAGATGAGGGATTCGCCTGAGTACGTCAAGTGGTTCTTGGCCGAACACGCCAAATATGTGCTCGAAGAGGGCGCGCGGGAAGTTGGACCCCGATTGAGGCCGACAGGCGCGTTCGGGCCGGTTCCATGGCAGCTGAAGTGGGCAGTCCTTTTTCGCGATGGGCTCTATGCGCAGGCCACTGAAAACTACATTCTTACCAAGTTTTCCGGGCTGGGAGAGCGAAAGGATTTTGCCTTCCATTATGGGCAGACTCCCGCCACTTTCTACCCTGACGGATTTCCAGACTACCGCAAATCAGGGTGTTCCGCGATAATCAGAATCGATAACCACAGCCCTTACGATCCTCTCAGCGGTGGTGGTCCCCACATGCATTACAACGGTGAGGACCATATCGGGCAAAGCCGGGTCAACGGACTGGACATCCTCAATTCCGATCTGTTTCATTTCATGGACGCAGTCAGCGAGCATCGGAAGACCGGCCGGGCATTCCACGAGATTTTGAACTTTACGGTGCAACCATAGCCATGGGAAAGTCCTTCAACTCGACCACGACCTACTTCCTCCAGGAAGGCAAGGAGAACCTCTTCGAATGCCTTCGCCTTTCATTCGTGGCGGCAGCGGAGCACGAAGTCGATAAAATCGTGATCTTCACGAGCGCAGGCCAGGGACTCCGATTGGCAGAAGAGCAGTTTCGTTCAGAAGAAAGGTACTCTTCCATCCAATTGATTGGCGTGACCTTCCCGAAGGGGAAGAAGTTCACAACGGACAAATACCCTAGCCAAATCTCATCCGAAGACGCGAAGTGGTTCGAGAGCAGGAGAATTCCAATCGTCCGTGCGCACCTACCCTTCGACCCGATCAGACCGACGTACCCAGGCCAGGGTGTCTTGGCGCAGGACTCCATCCTGATTGGAAACGCGCTCGGTGTCTTCGGCGGCGGGATGAGCCTGTGCATTCAGGCGACACTGATGGCCTGTGACGCTGGCGAGGTCGAAGTGGGAGAGCACGTCATCGCCCTTTCAGCTGATACGTCCATTCTGGTGAGATGTGCGCCCACAGCCCGCCTTCTTACAGACTTGATAGTTCGCGAGATCGTTTGTAAACCGGCTCTGCTCACGATTGGCAAGCGCGAAGGTGCAAATGATGATGCGGAGTTGCCATTTGAGGAACCGCTCACCCTTGAAGGAAACGCCGAGCCGAATCCCAAACCCTGACCAAATCATAAGGCAGGTGCCCCCGATCCCGGTGATCTGACCAACCCACGATGAGGGTGCCCCCTCGCATTTGGGGACCGGGGAGAGCACGAACCTTCACCATCGAGGCTTTGTGTCAGGGCATGACTTCAGTCGTGCCGCAAGAACCCCAAAACCAACAGAAAAATGAACAACGCGGCCCGAAGGGGCGCGCCTGGCTGGATTGAACGGCGCTACTGAGAGCACGGACCTCGCCCGGCCCGAATTCCGGGTTAGGATGAAAGCGGCGAGGAATGGGTGGCGCGGCATCCCGCCTGGAAAGGTGCTTCGGCGATGTATCAGATTGTTCTCGACACCAACGTGCTCGTCGCGGCTCTGCGCTCGAAGCTCGGCGCTTCCTATCGCCTCCTCCAATCCCTCGGCAGCGAAGCATGGCGCCCGAACCTCACCGTTGCAGTGGCACTTGAGTACGAGGCGATCCTCAAGCGCGAGCGCCCAGCCTTCAACCTGACCGAAGCCGATATCGACGACTTCCTCGACGGCATCTGTTCCCAGGCCGGCTTGCACCGGCAATATTTCTCTGCCGGCCCGTCGCCGCCGACCCGGACGACGACCTGATTCTGGAAGCAGCCATCGCCAGCCGCAGCGATTTCATCCTCACCTACAACAAACGGGACTTCCCCGCGGCCCGCACCTTTGGAATTGAGTGCCTAACGCCCAAGGAATTCCTTATACTGATAGGAGAGCTGCCATGAAGAGCGTTCAAATCCCGGACGATCTCTACCAGCAGGCCGCCGCGCTTGCCGCGCGCGACCACGTCTCGGTCGACCGATTCGTCGCTGCGCTGGTCCAGTCGCACGCCGCCGAATGGGAGCGCCTGCGCACCCGCGCTGCTCGCGGCTCGTTGTCCGGCCTGCACGCGGCCTTGGCCAAGGTAGCGGACGACCAGCCCGGAACCTTCGACCGCATCTCCTGACCGATCGAAGCGGAAAAGCAGGCAGCCCCGATCCCGGCGATCTTGCCAAGCCACGATGAGGGTGGCCCCGGTCCCTCGCATTTGGGGACCGGGGAGCGAAGCGCGCGGCATGAGCCGATTACTTGCCGATGACCAGGATCTGGAAGGAGCCGGGGATCATGGGCGCGCGCGGGCCGCGCATCCAGGGAGGAGTGCCCGGCGCGGCGGCCGCGGCTGCCTGTTCGGGAGTGGGTGTGGGCACGGGGCCAAACTCGGCTGTAATCGTATAGATCTGATTGGTCTTGGTGTCCAGCGTGAGCGTCTTGGCCCGCGCCGGGGTGGGGACCGTCTGCTCCACGACGAAGCTGGTGGGCGAAGTCTCCTTGATCACCGTGAGCGTGCCATCGCCCTGCGAGCTGAAGGCCTCCATCGTGGCCGGGTTGAAGGCAGCGCCGTCGGAGCCGTTGCCAATGGGCAGATCGGTGAGGATGTGTCCGTCGGCTGCCGAGAGGACGATCATGTTCTTCTTGTCGCGGCAGGCGGCGAAGAGGATGCCGTTCACCTTGTCCATGGCCAGTCCGGCGCAACCGCCGCCCTTGCTGGAAAGGTCGTACTTGCCGGTCATCTTCATGGTGGTGGCGTCGATGACGGCGATGGCGTCCTTGTCTTCGATGTCGACGTAGATCTTGCCCTGCCCGTCGGCCACGGCCTGCTCCGGCGCGCCACCGATGTCAATGGTGCCCAGGATGGCGCCGTCCTTATCGTCGAGGACGGTGATGTTCGGCGCGGCGTGGCTGAGGATGTAGAAGTGGTGATTGAAGGGGTCGTTCAGGTAGCCGTCGGGATTGCCCTGGACGTCGATCTTCTTGAGGATGGCGAAGGTCTTCGCATCGAACATGGTGACCGGCTTCGAGGTGGCGAAGCCGTGGCCGGTGGCCGTATCCACCGCGCCGCCATGCGAGCTGACCCCAGGGATATCGCCCACCTGGGCCAGCGTATCGAGGTTGAAAACGCCGATGTGGCCCGCGGGTCCGGAGCGGGCGACGTAGAGGTTGCGGCCGTCCGGGTCGGCGGTGACGTAATCGAATCCGCCTTCGCCGCCAACCAGTTGAATCTTGAGCACCTTGTAGGGGCCGCTCTCCTGCGCGTGGGCGGGGCAGGCGAGCGAAAGCAGAACGGCGATGGCTGCTGCGGCGAGGGCTTTCGAGGTCATGGTTTCATCTCCAGTCTGGGCTTCCGTGGGAGTTCGGGGGCAATTCGAGGCGAGCGGAACTTACATTCCATCCCGGACAAAGAGCATACACGGGCAACCTTAAGTTTGAATCAAAGGAGCGTGCCGTCCGCTGCTGGTGGGGGCCAGCGGCTGGGCAAGGGACCGGGAATCGACATTCGCGCAACGATCGGCTACCATCGCATCGCCGTTCTCTGGCTTGCCGAAAACGACGTCTGATTGAAACTAGGAAGTGAGAACTGAACGATGCACGACCAGATGACCTCTCTCGAACGCTGCCAGGCAGCGATTCGCCACCAGCCCGTCGACCGTGTCCCCGTAGACCTGCACAACTTCATGATGACGGTGGCCGGTCTCGAGATCGCGCCGGAAAAGCTCTTCACCGACGGCGCACTGCTGGGCCGGGCGCAACGGGCGGCGTGGGAGCGCTTCGGCCATGACATGCTGCTGGTGGAAAACGGCACGGCCGCGCTTGCCGAGGCCTGCGGCTGCCAGGTCACCTACCTGCCCGGCACCGCTCCCATCGTAGACAAGCCGCTGATCGCGGAGCTTTCCCAGGTGGCCGGGCTCAGGCTGCCTGACCCGTGGAACTCGCCTCTCAGCCGCGCCGTGCTGGACGCCACGCGCCATCTGCTCGATGAGATCGGCGACCGCGTTTTTGTGATGGGCCGCGCCGACCAGGGCCCCTTCGACCTTGCCTGCATGCTCCTCGGTCCGGTCACGTTGATGACCGAGATGGCCGCCGGCGAAAACGACGACGCCATCTTCGCCCTGCTCGAGTTCACCAGCGAGTGCTACATCCACTACGCAAAGATCTTCAGGGAGCTTGGCTGCCCCGGCACTTCGATCGGAGAAGCCCAGGGCTCCCCTGACGTCATCTCCCCGCGGATGTACGAGAAGTACTGCCTGCCTTACGGGCGCAAGGTCGTGGAGGCGCTGCAGACCGACGATTTCTCCCTCTCCTACCACACTTGCGGCAACACCACCCGCATCATCGGCAAGATGGCCGATACCGGCGCACGCATCCTCGAGTTCGATTACAAGTGCGACAAGGCTGCCGCCAAGCGCGCCACGGCCGGCCGCTGCGCCCTTCTGGGGCCCATCGACCCCAGCGGTGTTCTGCACCGGGGCTCGGTGGACGATGTGGAGCGTGCCTGCAACGAAGCTCTTGAGGTCCTGGCTCCGGGAGGCGGCTTCATTCTCGGTCCCGGCTGCGCCCTTCCCGCCACCACCCCACCGGAGAACATCGACAAGCTCATCGCCTGCGCCCGCACCTGGGGCCGCTCCTGAGACGACCGCGACTGAATGATCGGGAAATGTTGCCGCGGCCACGGCGTCTAGCAGGGCATAAGGGCTGGAGGAATTGGCGGGCCGGGCGGGAGGGGGCCCCTGCCGCCTCCGCTACAATGATTGGAAGCGCCTGCGGCGCCGGGGATTCGAGTTCCCGGTGTACCAGGCGCATTGGAGCATATGCTGCAGAAGAATTTACCCGAGGCGTTGACTTTCGACGACGTGCTGCTGGTGCCTGCCTACAGCGATGTGGTTCCCACGCAGGTAAACACGCAAACGCAACTGACGGGGGCGATTACGCTGAACACGCCGCTGATCTCGGCGGCGATGGACACGGTAACCGAGTCGCGGATGGCGATTGCGATGGCGCAGTTGGGCGGCATCGGGATTGTGCATCGCAACCTGTCGATCGCGGACCAGGCGGGCGAGATCGACAAGGTGAAGCGGTCCGAAAGCGGGATGATCGTGGACCCGGTGACGATCGGGCCGGACCAGATGATTGGCGATGCGCTGGAGGTGATGCGGCGCTACAAGATCTCCGGCGTTCCGGTGACGCGGGGCAAGCGGCTGGTGGGCATTCTGACCAACCGCGATCTGCGCTTCGAGACGCGGACGGATATTCCCATCGGCGACGTGATGACGAAGGAGAACCTGATCACGGTTCCGGTGGGCACGACGCTGGAAGAGGCCGAGCAGATTCTGCACAAGCACCGGGTGGAGAAGCTGCTGGTGGTCGACGACCAGTACAACCTGAAGGGCCTGATCACGGTCAAGGACATCCAGAAGAAGCTGAAGTACCCGAATGCGAGCAAGGACGACCAGGGGCGTCTGCGTGTGGGCGGAGCGATCGGGGCGACGGGCGATTACCTGGAGCGGGCGGCGGAACTGGTGCGAGCGCGGGCGGATGTGCTGGCGATCGACTCGGCGCATGGGCACTCGTCGCGGGTGCTGGAGGCGGTGCGGGAAGTGAAGAAGGCCTACCCGGGCGTGGGGCTGCTGGCGGGAAACGTGGCCACGTACGAGGGTGCGCTGGCGCTGATCGACGCCGGCGCGGACGCGATCAAGGTGGGCATCGGGCCGGGCTCGATCTGCACCACGCGGATGGTGACCGGGGCGGGGATGCCGCAGGTGACGGCGATCTCCGAGGCATGGCGCGCGGCGGCCGGGCGCGGGATTCCCGTGATCGCCGACGGCGGCATCAAGTACTCGGGCGAGATCACCAAGGCGATTGCGGCCGGAGCCAGCTCGGTGATGATCGGATCGCTCTTTGCCGGCGTGGACGAGAGCCCGGGAGAGACGATTCTCTACCAGGGGCGGAGCTTCAAGAGCTACCGCGGGATGGGGTCGCTGTCGGCGATGAGCCAGGGCTCGGGCGAGCGGTACTTCCAGTCGAGCATGGACCTGGCGCAGAACGGCGGGAACGAGAGCGTGGTGCAGCGCGAGCAGAACGGGCAGAACCGGCTGGCGAAGTTCGTGCCGGAAGGGATCGAGGGGCGGGTGCCGTATCGCGGGCCGCTGGAGTCAATGGTCTTTCAGCTCGTGGGCGGGCTGCGCTCGGGGATGGGTTACCTGGGCTGCGGGAGCATCGGCGAGCTACAGGAGAATGCGAAGTTTGTGCGCATCTCCGGGGCCGGGCTGCGCGAGAGCCACGTGCACGATGTGATCATCACGAGGGAAGCGCCAAACTACCATGCCGAATGAACGAAGAGGCACAGGCTTCTGGGTATCGGCGTGGCTGCCGGTTGCGGTGGGCGTCGGGGTGATCGTACTGGAGTCGACCGAGCTGTTTGGGGCCGACCACACCAGCGGTCCGCTGCGGCACCTTTGGGAGGCGCTCTTCGGGCCGGTGACCTGGTGGCAGTGGGAGCATATCCATCACATCCTCCGCAAGTGCGGGCACTTCGTGGGTTACGGGATCGTGGGGCTGACGTGGCTGCGGGCGTGGTGGATGACGCTGCCGCACTCGCACTTTCTGCCGGACGCGGGGCTGGCGCTGCTGGGGACGGCACTGGTGGCTACGGCGGACGAGTGGCACCAGTCCTTTTTGCCAAACCGGACGGGCTCGCCGTGGGACGTGTTGCTGGACTGCGCCGGGGCGCTGGCGCTGCAACTGGCGGTGTACGTATTCTGGCGGATCGCGCGGCCGAAGAAGCTGTTGCACGAGGAGTAGTCCGCGGTTTCCTTTGTGCTTCCTGTTCCTGAGAAACGGGGCTCGCGAGTCAAGATGCCCCCGGTGAACAAGTGGCGTTTCGCGGTGCCCCTACAGGGCGCCAGGCGCTATTTGGCGCCCAACCCACGGCGGCCCCCCTCGCGTCGCTCGGGGTTGCCCTGGGCTATTCTCGCGCCGCCCCTCCAGGGCGGATGTAGCCGCATCTCGGGGCGGGAGTAGCCGCAACTCCGGGGTGGGGGTAGCCACAGGTCGTTCGTTCCTGCCGTAACGCGAGGTGGCGAGTCGGGCTGCTCCTGAGAATTCTCCTCCACTCTTGTCTCTGAGGTGGGCAGGCAAGCCGTCGATGCCCGTGGAAGGCAGACTAAGCGATTCAAAAAATGGGACTTGCAAAGAAAAACGCATTGCCTGCGGATTTCTCTTGACAAAGAGTACTCTGTATACTAGAGTTCTCCTTGTAAATGGGATACTCTACAGAGAAACCAAGGAGGGATGCGATGACCGGGAATACCGAACAGCTTGAACTGGCCGAGAGGCTGAAGTTGATTGAAACCATGATTGCCGAAGGGCGCCGGACCACCGAGAGTTGGGGATGGACCGGGGTGCTCTGGGGCGTGGCGTACTACATAGCCATCGCCTGGTCCACGCTGGGCCACAGCTTTCTTGCCTGGCCCGTCACGATGATTGCCGCGAGCCTGGTGACCTGGTACGGGGCCGGCCGCGTGAGCCGCAACCACCCGGAGACGACGCTGGGCCGCTCCATCGGATCGGTCTGGATTGCGATGGGTCTCTCGATCTTCATCGTGCTGCTTTCGCTTGCCCTTAGCGGGCATTACGACGAGCGCGTGTTCATGGCCATCATCGGCGGAATGCTGGGGCTGGCCAACGCGGCTTCGAGCCTGATGCTGCGGTGGCGGGCGCAGCTCGGCTGCGCGATGGTCTGGTGGGCCTCGGCCGTCCTCGCCTGCTTTGCCCCGGCGCGGGTGGCGGAGATTGCCTTTCTGGCAGCCATCTTCCTCGGACTGATTCTTTTCGGCGTCTACGGGATGATTCTGGAGGGCCGCGAGCGGCGCCGGCGCGAGGCCAGCCATGCCTGAGCTGCCGGAACTGAATCCAGTGATCCACGGGAAGCTGCGGCTGGCGCTGTTGTCGCTGCTCTCCGGGGTGGAAGAGGCCGAGTTCACCTGGTTGCGCACGAAGACCGGCGCGACCGACGGCAACCTGGGCGCGCAACTGGGCAAGCTCGAAGAGGCCGGCTACGTGGGGGTGGAGAAGCGGTTTGTGCAGCGCAAGCCGCAGACACTCTACCGCATCACGGACGCCGGCCGGCAGGCGCTGACCGAGTACGTCGAGGCGCTCCGGCAACTGCTGGGCGCGGCGATGGGGGACTGATCAGCGGCTTTCCGCGGCGGAGCCCAGGCTCTGTCGCACCCGTTCCATGATGCCCAGGTAGTAGGCAAGGTTGTGGATGGTGTTGAGGGTGCCGGAGAGGGCCTCGCCGGAGACCATCAGGTGGCGCAGGTAGGCGCGCGAGTAGCGCCGGCAGACCGGGCACTCGCAGGCCGGGTCGGGCGGACCCTGGTCCTCGGCGAACTTCTTCCCTTTGATATTCAGGCGGCCTTCGCTGGTGAAGAGCAGGCCGTGGCGGGCGGCGCGGGTGGGCAGCACGCAATCCATCATGTCCACGCCGAGGCGGGCGTACTGCTCGATCTCGTCCGGGTAGCCGACACCCATCACGTAGCGCGGCTTGCCGGCGGGCAGCATCGGCAGCACCTCGGCGATCATCTCGAGGGTCAGGTCGCGGGGCTCGCCCACCGAGAGGCCGCCGATGGCGTAGCCGTCGAAGTCCATCTCGACCAGGCGCTCGGCGCTTTCGCGCCTCAGATCCCGGTACATGCCGCCCTGGACGATGCCGAAGAGGCTCGGGGTTCGGCCGCCGCGCTCCGCGTACCAGGGAACTTCATGGCGATAGGCGCGGAAGTGATCGAGCGAGCGGCGGGCCCAGGCCATGGTGAGCCTCAGGCTTTCTTCGGCGCGCGAGCGCTCGGCCGGGTACTCGGTGCACTCGTCGAAGGCCATGGCGATGTCGGCGCCGAGGGCGATCTGAACGTCCATCGAGTGCTCTGGGGTGAAGAAGTGCGAACTCCCGTCCAGATGCGAGCGGAAGCGCACGCCGTCGTCGGTGACCTTGCGCAACTGGCTGAGGGAGAAGACCTGGAAGCCGCCCGAGTCGGTGAGCAGGGCGCGGGGCCAGCTCATGAAGCGGTGCAGGCCGCCCATGCGGCGGATGGCCTCGTGGCCGGGGCGCAGGTAGAGATGGTAGGTGTTGCCGAGGACGATCTGGGCGCCGAGCCGCTCGACCACGTCCTGGGCGACGGCCTTGACGGTGCCGGCGGTGCCGACGGGCATGAAGACGGGAGTCTCGACGGTCTGGTGCGGCAGGTCGATCTGGCCGCGACGCCCGCCGGCAGCGGTGGTGCGGAGGAGGTTGAAAGAGAGGGCCACCCGTCGATTTTAGCGGGTCATGCGTCGCGGGATGTCATTTGGCCGTGCCGCCCAGGCGGAAGAGGATGCCGGCACGGGCCGTGCGCGGCTGGGCGAGGGTGGTGGTGGGCGTGCGAGCCACTTCGATGCGGCGGTCCAGCAGGTTCTCGCCGGCTGCGAAGAGCTCGAAACGCTTGCCGATGTCGCGTGCGGCGTAGGTGTCGAGGCGGAAGAAGCCGTGCAGCATGTAGAGATTGGCGTCGTCGTCGTACTGGCGGCCGCTGATCCGGCCCTGCAGGTTCAGCAGGCCAAGCGACGGCTTGTAGGCGCGCAGATCGAGCGTAGCCATGTTGCGGGCTACTTCGGGGATCCAGTTGCCTTTGTCCTGCGAGCCCCTGGTCACTGTGGCGCGGGCGTACTGGTAGCCGCCGTCGAGCGAAAGCCAGTGCTGGGGGCGGAGCTGGAAGTCGACCGAAAGACCCTTGCTCTGAATCTGGCCCAGATTCTCGCGCTGGAGCAGGATGGGCGAGGAATGCAGGTTGACGGTGACGGCGGTGATCGGCCGGTTGACCTGGGTGAGGAAGTAGCTGGTGCGCAGGATGCCCCAGTTCCACTCCGAGGAGACGCCGGTCTCCCAACCGGTGGCCCGCTCGCTGTTCAGGGTGCCGTTCGGGTTGGTGAGCTTGTTGCCTACCTGCGTGGAGCGGTAGAGCTCGTTGGGGGTGGGGGCGCGGAAGGCGCGGAAGGCTGAGGCGTTCAGGGCCAGGTGACCGCCCAGGCGGCGGGAGAGGCCCATGCGCGGGTCGAAGGGAATCTGGTCGCCCTTGGTGGGCAACTGCGGCAGCAGCCCCCAGCCCTTGCCGGTTCCGAAGAGCCACTGGCGGCCGTCGTAGTTGCGGAACCAGTCCAGGCGGCCTGCTGCGGTCAAGGTCCATGCCTTGTGGACCCACATAGCCTCGGCGTAACCGGCGGTGTCGCGCTGGTGGTCGCTCAGGTTGGTCAGGGCAGCGGTGCTGCCGAAAGTCTGCTCGGTGTCCCAAACGCGCACATCGCGCATGTCGCCGCCGGTGACGAGGAGGAATCCTCTGCCGAGCGGCTTGTTCCAGTGCGCGGACCCGCCGAACTCGTTGTCGGGCGTCAGCGAGAAGCGGGTGGGCGCCTCGGCGCAGCGATACGTGCAGGCCGGGCTGCCAAGAACGGGCAGGTTGGAGATGCTGGAGAAGACCTGGCGGAAGTGCTCGGTGGAGCCGTAGAGCCGGGCGCTGAGCATGGAGCCGCCGAGCCCCTGCCAGTCGGCGCCGGTCGAGTAGCGCCAGAGGCGGGTGCCGTTGGTCTGGTCGGGGGTGCCGTTGGCGCGCGACTCGTTGAAGCCGTTGAAGCGCGCAAAGTAGCGCAGGGGGCCGCGGTCGTGCTCGGCCAGCACCGAGACGTTCTGCGCGTGGACGCCGGAGCGGCGATCAATGGGCCCGCGCTGCCAGGGCGCCTCCTGGATGAAGCCGTCGGTGCCCAGGACGCCGCCGGTGGCGAGCAATCCCCAGGGGCCGTGTTTGGTCTGGCCCAGCGCGCTCTCGTCGTAGGTGCCCAGGGCGCCGAAGCTGGAGCGGAACTCACCCATGGTGTCGGCAGGCCGGCTGGTGACCAGGCTGACCACACCGCCGATGGCGCTGGAGCCGTAGAGATCGCTGGCGCCGCCGCGGACCGCTTCGACGGACTTCACCGCCAGCTCGGGCTGCTCTTCCCAGTGAATCCAGCCGCCGACGGGATCGTTGAGCGGGACATCGTCCTCGACCAGCAGGGTGCGGCTGGCGGAGGTGGAACCGAGGCCGCGCAGGCTCATGCCCTGCGAGGAGGGATTGGCGTTGAGCGAGCTGGAGCGGCGGAAGAGCTCCACGCCGGGCAACTGGCGCAACTGGCCGTCGAGGGTTATGGCGGGGGTGGTGAAGAGAGCAGTCTGGGTGAGAACGCGGGTGGTGACGGGGCTCTCGAGTGCGCCGAGCGGGGCGCGGTAGGCGGTGACGGTTACCTGCTCGTTGCTGCCGGCCGGATCCAGGCGGAGCGTGGCGGCGGCGGAGAGCGTGACCTGCCGGGTGGCAAAGCCCTCGGCTTCCACGTGGAGGCGGCAGGGGGCCGCGCACTGCAGGATGAGCTGGCCGTCCGGGCCGGTGCGGCCCAGAAGGCGGCCGGTGGGTTCCTTGACGATTGCGCCGGCGAGCACCGCGCCGCCGCTGTCTTCAACGGTCAGTGAGATCGTCACCGGGGCCTGGGACGCAAGATTCCCCTGGGCCAGCAGAAGAGCCGCCAGCGCGCCAGCCGTCGAAAGAGATCTGCAACACCGCATTTTGAATGGGTCCCAGGGTTCTGTTGAGATTGACGAGTAATTGTGACACGGGTTGGCCAGAGCTGGCATGAAAAACTTTGGGATCGATCTCGCACAAGGGGACCAGGACGAAGGCGCGCTCGGCCAGGCGGGGGTGGGGGAGGACGAGGTCGGGTTCGTTGAGGACGATGGTGTCGTAAAGCAACAGGTCGAGATCGAGGGTGCGCGGGCCAAGGGGAATCGAAGCGGAGCGGTCACGTCCGAATGCGCGCTCGAGGGTGAGCAGGCCTTCCAGCAGCGGCCGGGGAGCCAGGGTGGTATCGAGAGCGACGACCGCGTTGACGAAGCTGGGCTGGCCGGCAAAGCCAACCGGCTCAGTGCGATAGAGCGAGGAGCGGCGGATGACCCGGCCCAGCTCGCCAAGGCGGGCGGCGGCCGCGGCGAGGGTGGCCTCGGGCGGGCCGGCGCAGGAGGGCAGGTTGGCGCCCATTCCGATGTAGGCCGTCGGCATAACCTTCAGGGTATCGCGGCCTGGCGGGCGGCAATCTGGTAGCATCCCTATTTGGAGACTGAACCGATGGACTCACTGGCAGGAGCGGGCCTGGGCGCCCGGCGTAACGAAGATATTGCTCTGGATCTGTTGAAGTTTGTGGCGGCGACGGCCGGCGTGGGCCGGCCGCAGGCGCCCTCGACCGGTTTCAGCGGCGCGGCCGCGCCCAAGCCCGAGGAGCACGTCAGCCAGCTTCTGACGCTTTACGGCCGCTGCCTGAAGGCCGTCCAGGGCGAGACGGAAGCCAAGGAAGAGGCAGCCGGATAACCGTGAGCACCCAACTGCGCGTTGCTGTCGCCGGGGCCGGCGCCTTCGGCAAGAACCACCTGCGGGTCTACCGCGAGCTGGAGCAGGCCGGGGCTGGCGTCACGCTGGCGGCCGTCGTGGAACAAGACCCGGTGCGGGCCGCCGAGCACGCCAAGGCGTACGGAATTCCCGTCTTCGCCACGGTGGAGTCGCTGCTGGCCGCGGACCTGAAGCTCGACGCCGCCACCGTCGCGGTGCCCACGGTGCATCACCATGCCGTGGCCGGGGCGCTGCTGGAAGCAGGGCTGGACCTGCTGGTTGAAAAGCCTCTGGCCGCCACGCTGGCCGAGGCCGACGAACTGGTGGCGCTGGCCGAGCGCAAGGGGCGGATTCTGCAGCCGGGGCACCTGGAGCGCTTCAACCCGGCGGTGCTGGCCGTGGAGCCGCAGCTCAGGCGGCCCATGTTCTTCGAGGCGCACCGGCTGAGCCTCTTCACGCCGCGGGCGCTGGACGTGGACGTGGTGCTGGACCTGATGATCCACGACCTGGACATCGTGCTCACCTTTGCCCGCTCGGCGGTGCGCGAGGTGCGGGCGGTGGGGTTGCCGGTGGTCTCGCCCAAGGTGGACATCGCCAATGTGCGGGTGGAGTTCGAATCAGGCTGCGTGGCCAACTTCACGGCCTCGCGGGTGTCGACCGAGCGGGTGCGCAAGCTCCGCTTCTTCGAGCCGAAGCAGTACGTCTCGATCGACTACGCGCGCCGCGATCTGCTGGTGATCCGCATGGACGGAGAGGCGGCGGCGGGGGTTTCGCCGCTGGTGGCGGCGGCGGCCGAGGAGTATCTGGCCACGGGAAAACTGGCGTCGGCGGCGATCCAGAACCTGCTGGCCAGCGGAGCGCTGAGCCCGGCGCTGCTGGGCCAGTTGATGGCAGCACAAAGCGACCCGGCGAAGCTTAGGAAACTGGCCGAAGAGCTGGCGAGGCCGCAGGAGACAGGCGCCGAGGGACCCGCGCCGGGGCTCAGGTTCGTCAAGCCGCAGGTGGCGCCGGGCGAGCCGCTGAAGCTGGAGATCGAGTCGTTCCTGGAGTCGGTGCGGACGCGCCGGCAGCCGCAGGTGACCGCGCGGCAGGGCCGCGAGGCGCTGGGACTGGCGCTGGAGATTCAGGCAGCCATGGCCGCGCACGCCAAGCGGGCCGGGCTCGGCGACTTCTTTGCGCCGGGGAACTGAGACCCGACCCGAGCGCAAAAAGCAAAATCGCGCCGCGGGCGGGAGCGGGCGTGATGAACAGCGCGATTTCGCTGCGCCCCTACAGGGCGCGAGACTGGATTTGGCGCCCAACCCAGGACTGCCCCCTCGCGGCGCTCGGGGTTGTCCTGGGCTATTCTCCTTCGCCCCTTCGGGGCGGGTGCAGTGGCAGCTCGTTCGTTTCAGGCGTAATGCGACGCGGCGGGTCGGGCCGCTAGGGATGACAGGTCTGAGTTTAGCTACACGTTGGGGCCGGAACCGCGATCTGCGGGGAGTTCCTCTTGCAGGTCCATGTTAGCCTTGCTGCATCATGCTCTCCCGTCTTCTTGTGACTCTGGCGCTGACCACGGGCGCGGTGGCTGTGGCGCAAACGCCGGCTAGCCCGCCTGCGGCAGCCCCAACCGATGCGCGGGGCTTGCTGGATGCCGCGGCGGCCTACTACGACTTCAACGCCGCGGAGCTGAAGCCCTGGCACCTGAAGGCGACCTACCAAATCTACGACCTGAAGGGCGACCCGGCGGAACAGGGAACGTGGGAGCGCTGGTGGGCTTCGCCGAAGGTGCACCGCACGAGCCTGACGAGGGCGGGCGCGACGCGCACCGAATGGGCGACCGCCGACGGCAAGAGGTATAGCAAGGAGACCGGGGAGCCGCTGAAGTACTTCGAGCGGTCTCTGGAGGGGCTGCTGCTGTCGCCCCTGCCCGGACGCAACGAGATTGACTCCCCCAGGACGGTTCTCGACATGCGGACCGTTCCGGCCGGCCCGGCAAAGCTGAGCTGCGTCCGGGTTGCGTTCCAATGGGAGAGGGACGGCAAGCCGCAGACGCCGACAGCGACGGCCGGAGACCACTACTGCTTTGACCCGCAATTGCTCGTCTTGAGCGTAAAGTACTGGTCAAATTCGCTGACTGCCGAGTTCGGCCAGATTGTGAAGGCGCAGGGCCGCTACTTGCCAAAGCAGATCGTTGTTTTCGGTGGAAAGCAACGGATCTTTTCGCTCACGGTGGACACCATCGAGGGGATGAACCCAGCCGACGCGGCGCTGACGCCGGACGCCGGGCTGGCTCCGGTAAGCGACTCGACCAAGTCCGTGACAGCGAAAGTCGCAACCGGATGGCTGATGACCAAGACGCAGCCGGTTTATCCGGTGGGAGCCAAGATGGCGGGCGCACAGGGCACGGTGGTGCTTGCGGCGGTCATCGGCGCCGACGGCAAGGTGCACGACCTTGAGGCGCTGGCCTCGCCATCGCCGCTTCTGACTCAGTCTGCGCTGGATGCGGTCAAGCAGTGGGTGTACAAGCCGTATCTGGCGAATGGGGAGCCGGTGGAAGTGGAGACACTGGTGAACGTGATTTACACGCTGGGCCAATAGAGCGATACGGACGAAGGGCCAGCCGCGTAGGCTGGCCCCGTTGTTTTGGTGCGGGAGCGGTCAGAACTTCTTTGACGCGGCGCGCTCGGAGACGCCGCTGAGTTCGGCGGCGCGGGCTTCGGCAAAGGCCGCTGCGCCCAGCAGGGCGGCGCGGCTCTCGAGGATGATGCGCACCGGCATGTTGACGAGAATCTGGCTCATGCGGCCCTTGTCCGTGAAGGCCTTCATGAAGGAGCCATCCTTGAGCTTTTCGATGATGCGGGGGGCGATGCCGCCGCCGACGTAGACGCCGCCCACCGAGAGCACCTTCAGCGCCAGGTTGGCGGCCTCGGCGCCGTAAGCGGAGACGAACATATCCATGGCCTTTTCGCAGATTTCGTTGCGGGCGGCCAGGGCCAGCTCGGTGATGACGGCGTTGGGGTCGTCGGCCGCGGCCATGCGCTCGGCCAGCTCGGGCGGCTCTTCCATGCCGCGCACATCGCGCAGGAACTCGTAAATATTGGTCAGGCCCATGCCGCTGACCACGCGCTCGAAGCTGATGCGGCCCGAGTACTTCTGCTTGAGGAAGCGCAGCAGGTCGATCTCGTCTTCGTTGCGCGGGGCATAGTCTGTGTGGCCGCCCTCGGAGGGATAGGGCACGTGGCTGTGGCCGTTCCAGATGAGCAGGCCCTCGCCCAGGCCGGTGCCGGCGGCGATCAGCGCGCGGTTGCCCACCTGGCTGGAGTCGCCTTCGGAAAGCGTGTAGATCTGATCCGGGGCCAGCTCGGCGACGCCGTAGCCGTTGGCCTCGAGATCGTTGATGAGGAAGACGTGGTCGATGGCGAGCGAGTCGGAGAGTTCGCGGCTGTCGAGCGTCCAGGGCAGGTTGGTCAACCGCAGGCGGCCATTGCGGACCGGGCCGGGCACGCCGAAGCAGGCCGCGTGGACGAGGCTGCCGCCCAGAAACTCGCGCACGATCTCTTCCAGGCCGGAGTACTCCTTGGCCGGATAGCGCTCGTCGCGAACATACTGCAGCTTTCCATCGATAAAGTCGTAGAACGCAAGGTGGACCTTTGTCCCCCCGACATCGCCTGCCAGAATCATCGTTCCCTCTCTAAGACACCACAGCCATTCTCGTCCGGCGCTGGAAGCAGCGCGGCGGCGGCCTTATCCAAAATCACAGTAAGTATACCGCTTGCCGGCCAAATCAGCTGGCTGGGCAGCCGCTCGGGGTCGCGCGGGCCTGTTAAAACTTCGCGTAAAACAGCCGCCTTTCCGGAGCCGGCAAGGAGGAAAAAGACCGTGGAGGCGTGGTTGATGACCGGCCAGGTGAGGGTGATGCGCCAGGCGTCCTTCTGCGGGACGTGATTGGCGACGACGAGCTGGCCCAGTGCGTGGATGGCCTCGGTGTGGGGGAAGAGCGAGGCGGTGTGGCCGTCGTCGCCCATGCCGAGGGCCATGAGATCGAAGCGCGGGCTCTCGGCGCCTTCGAGCCGGAAGCTGTTGCGCAGCTCGGATTCGTAGCGGGCGGCGGCCACCTCCGGCTCCAGCTCGCCCTCCATGCGGTGAACCTGGGAGGCGGGAATGGGCACGCGGTCGAGCAGCGTACGCCGAGTCATGCGGTAGTTCGAGTCGGGGTGGTCCGGCGG
Organism: Occallatibacter sp.; assembly: GCA_049690595.1. Lineage (GTDB taxonomy): Bacteria > Acidobacteriota > Terriglobia > Terriglobales > Acidobacteriaceae > Telmatobacter. Next base: position 20,111 of record JBAVMZ010000362.1, read on the forward strand.
GACGCATCGCTCGTCGACCCAGAAGAGCTCGACGCGCTCCCAGGGCATGGCGTCGCGGAAGGGCTCGGCGGGGTCGGCGAGGAGCGAGAAGGCAGCCTGCGGCGTGGAGCCGCCGGAGATGGCAATGCGGGCACGGCCGCGGGCGGCAACGGCCCGGCGGGCCTGCTCGACGAAGAAAGTGGCGGCGAGGCTGGCCAGCGAGGCCGGCGTGGGCGCAACCGTGTATTCAACGCGAAGGGTGGGCATGGGGACGGGCCTCTCTCTCCAGCGTACAAGGGCAGCGTCCCTGGGCTCCACAGGCGGCGAAAGCCGCCTTTTGCGCGGAGAATCTGTGATTCGAGTTTTCAGCAGCCGTAAAGTCGCGCTCTACGCCGCCGTGCCGTATCTGGATTGGCAGTCTCCTGCTTCAAATGCGATTGCCCTGGCGCAGGCGCCCTTTTCCCTTGACACATCGATGCGCAGTTGAAATCCTGAGGTCCGCCGCCAAGCCCCCTTGCTTGCAGCCGGACTCCCCTGATTCAAAGTCAACCAGACAAGCCACCGGCTGTGTCCAGCGGCGGAGGTTCGGCGGTTTCACCCTGTTCCGGCACCGAGGAGGTCGTCTTGAGAAGAGATTTGCTGTGGAGACGCGGGCTCAGGCTCGCTGTAAGCTGTACCATCTGCGTCCTCGCTCTCGGCCTGGCGCCGCTGCGCGCGCGCGCGGAGCTGGGCGGAGTCTATGAGGGCATCGGGCACGACCAGGAGGCCCTGCACGCCACCCTGGCCCAGGAAGAGCACACCGGCTACACGCTCTACACGCTCACGCTGCCGGGCGGCATCGAAGTGCGCGAGTACTACTCGCAGCACAGCGGCATCTTTGCGGTGAGCTGGACCGGCAAGAACCGCCGGCCGGATATGCGGCAGATTCTGGGCAGCTACTTCGAGCGCTTCAGCCGCACCCCGGAACAGCAGCACCGTCCGGTGAACCAGGTCTTCCGGCGGGCCGAGCCCGATTTCGTCCTCGAGTCGCGCGGCGAGATGCGCAGGTTCAGCGGCCGGGCCTTCCTTCCCGCCTACGTTCCCCAGGAGGTGAGCCTCGATGAGATTCGCTGACTCGCTCCGCGTAGCTCCCTTCGCGCTGGCAATCGCCGCGCTGACCCTGGCCCCGGCCGCACGCGCGCAGGCGCCGGGCGACGACAGCGCCGCCTACGAACCCATGTCTTTCGCCGGCGATGCCGCCTCCACCACCGGCTGCGGCAGCGCAACCAACTTCGGCAGCGGCAACACCGCCGTGCTCTACGTGGACGGCTACCCCTGCGTCCCGGCCGACTATCCCGACTACGATCAGCCGTACACGAACGTGAAGATCTGCGCGCCCGGCTCGACCACCAACTGCCAGGTGATCGACCACGTGATCGTCGACTCCGGTTCGGTAGGCGTCCGTTTCATCGGCTCGACCATCAAGAAGGCGCTGCTCTCGGCGCTTCCCGCCGTCACCGAGGGCCCGAACCCGATTACCGAGTGCGAGATCTACGTATCGAGCTTCATCTACGGGCCGCTGAAGAAAGCCGACATCTACTGGGCCGGCAAGGTGGCCAGGAACTTCCCCGTGCAGATCGGCGGCGCCGCGGGCTTCCCCATCCCCACCGACTGCAGCAGCCAGGGCGGCTCGCCCACCAACGATACCGCCTCGTTCGACAGCAACGGGCTGATCGGCGTGGCCTTCCCCCTGGTCGACACGGGCATCTACTACACCTGCAACTCGAAGGGCGCCAAATGCGCCGAGAACTACTACGGCGGGATTCCCAACCTGATCGGCGCCTTCTCATCGGACAACAATGGCGTAACCATGACCATGCCGCAGATCTCGCTCAACGGCTCGGCCACCCCGGCGATCGGCTCGCTCGTCTTCGGCGTGGGCACCGAAGCGAACAACAAGCCGCCCGCTGGCACCGTCCCGCTCTTCAATAACTCTGACGGCCTGTTCCATATGCAGATCGGCAGCAGCAAGGCCACCGCCTACATCGACAGCGGCACCAACACCATGAGCATCGCCGGCACCTATCCGGTGTGCACCGATCCGGGCGGAAACGGCTTCTTCTGCCCCAAGTCGAACACCCCGCTTGCGGTGGGCATGTATAGCATCAGCCAGACCAAGCCGCAGTTCACTGTTGGTTACACAATGGGCAACGGCTCCGCGCTGCTGAACCTGGGATACGTGGCCTACAACGACCTGGTCGGCATCGCGGACTCGTCGACTACGGCGGGCAATGCCTTCGCCCTCGGCTTGTCGAACTTCTTCGGGCACACCATGTACTTTGTCTTCAACAGCAGGAAGAGTTCGCTGGGCACGGGGCCCATCAACGCCGTCAGTCCGCAGAAGTAGAAGCACCTGCACGCGCAAGCCCGGAAGCCCTCCTCGAAGGCGGGGAGGGCTTCTCGGCGTTACGGCGCTTGCCGCGCCGTGCTCCCCTCGATACTGGAGTAAGGATGAGACCCGCACTTCCCCAGGCAGTGAAAGTCAACTCAACGAGGCCAGTGAACACGCCGCGCCAGGTGCTGCTCGCCTCGCTCGCCGGCACGGCGATCGAGTTCTTCGACTTTTACATCTACGCCACGGCCGCGGTGCTGGTCTTTCCCAGGCTCTTCTTTCCGGCCACCGATCCGGCCTCCGCCACGCTGGCTTCGCTGGCCACGTTTGCCATCGCCTTTGTGGCGCGGCCCATCGGCTCGGCGCTCTTCGGCCACTTCGGCGACCGCGTCGGACGCAAAACCACGCTGGTCGTGGCCCTGAGCACGATGGGCGTATCCACGGTGGCGATCGGCGCGCTGCCCACTTACCAGACCATCGGCATCTGGGCGCCGCTGCTGCTGGCGTTGTGCCGCTTCGGCCAGGGGCTGGGCCTGGGCGGCGAGTGGGGCGGCGCCGTGCTGCTGGCCGTCGAGAATGCGCCGGCGCACAAACGCGCATGGTACGGCATGTTTCCCCAGCTCGGTGCGCCGCTCGGCTTCTTTCTCTCGGGTGGCGTCTTTCTCGTTCTCTCGCAAACGTTGACAGACCGGCAGTTCTTTGCCTTCGGATGGCGGCTGCCTTTCCTTGCCAGTTCCACGCTGGTGGCGCTGGGCCTGTGGGTGCGGCTCTCGATTGCCGAGACGCCGGTCTTCCGCGCGGCGCTGGAGCGCGGCAAACCGGTGCGCGTGCCGCTGGCTCGCGTCTTCACCGCGCACGGCAGGTCGCTGGTGGCCGGCATCCTGCTCTGCCTGGCTACCTTTGTGCTCTTCTACCTGATGACGGTCTTCGCCCTGAGTTGGGGAACCAGCGCCCTGGGTTACAGCCGCGGACGCTTTCTGCTGATGCAACTGTTCTGCGTCCTCTTCTTCGCGGCCACGATCCCGCTCTCGGCGGTGCTGGCCGAGCGCGGGCGCAAGCGCGCCATGCTCTGGATTACCGCCGCCATCTTCCTCTTCGGGCTGGTGCTGGCGCCGCTGTTCACGGCGGGCGCGGCCGGTGCGGTGGCCATGATGGCGCTGGGGCTGGCGCTGATGGGGATGACTTATGGGCCGCTGGGCACGGTGGTCAGCGAGCTATTTCCTACGGGCGTGAGATACTCCGGCAGCTCGCTGGCTTTCAACTTCGCCGGCATTCTCGGAGCCTCTCTGGCGCCCTACATCGCCACCTGGCTGGCGCGGACTTATTCGCTGAGCTATGTCGGGTACTATCTCTGCGCGGCGGCCGCGGCCTCCTTCGCGGGACTGACGATGATCCGCGAAACCAAGGACGACGACCTCATGGCCGATTGACCAGGCGGCGGAAAAACTCGACGCGCGGCACGAAAAGTGCCAGGGCACGACTTCAGTCGTGCCGTAAGTGCCACAAAATCAACAGGACTTCAGCCCCTGCGGGATGGTTTTCGCGCAAGTTTCGCCACGCCCTCGCCCTTTCTCCGCAGTCTCCCCGGTGCCGGAGAAAACGGGCAGCGCGTCGAAGTAAACTATTCCCAGCCTCCCTGAAGGAAACCTCATGAAGAACTGGCAGATCGCGCTCGCTTCCACCGCCCTCACCCTGGCCATCGGCGGGACCTATCTTCTGATTGTGTGGCATCACCGGCGGCAACCGGCCGTAACCGAACAGACCGACGACCGCAGCCGAATTGAGCGGCTGGACGACGCCGCGATCGTGCGGACGATCTATCCGACAAGCTTCGACGATCTGAAACCTCTCGAAGGCAAGCCGGTGTGGATGAAAAACGGCTACACCATGAGTTACTACCCCTACGCCGACGGGAGGGTGGACTTTGCGAAAAGGGCCGGGGTAATTCCCTCCGCGGCGCGGCTGGACGTGAAGAAGATCGTCAAGGTGAGCGCGCCTGCCAACGCGCACGACGGCATCGAGCCGGCCGGCCCGCAGGCCTTCGCGGTCTTCTCGCTGGCGGGCGGCAACGAGTTATACTCGACGCCGGTGGGGACGATGGCGCACGGGGCGGAGGCCTATTACTCCGACATTCTTTTCTATTACGACGACCCGCACAAGATCTACGACCACTGGCCCAAGGATGTCTGGGCCGCAGTCGACGCGCACCAGGCGAAGACCGGCATGACCGAACTGGAGACCCAGATGGCCATAGGCCGCAAGATGCGCTCCGACAGCCAGGACGTGGGCGACCGCACGGTGAGTTACGACCAAAACGGCAAGCACTGGACGGTGACCTTCGTGAAGGACCAGGCCACGGCGGTCAAGAGCGAGTAACTTCTCTCCAACAAGGCAGGCTGGAACCTTTTCCGGGTTTCCGGTGTCCTTCTCTTGTATGGACCTTGGCCGGTTACGAGCGATGGTGTCCGCGCCCCTGGCGGCGGTGTTTCTGCTGCTGACGCTGGTGGCGTTCGCCGGGCGGCAGGGGCAGACGGCGGGCTTCCGGATACACATATACCCCCTGCATCCGGTGGAACACCCTGAGTCCGAGTGCAACTGGCGCCAGATTCTTCTCAGATTGGATGGAGACGGGGCGGTCCGGATCAACGAGACCCACGTGCCGATAGAGGAGTTGCGCGCGCGACTCGCCAACATATTCGACAATCGCGCCGTCAAACAGGTATTCGTACTTGCGGATTCGAACGTCTCCTACCAGAGCTTCATGGAATTCTTCAGCCAGATTGATGGGGCATCGCCAGGACTTGAGGTTGTGCTGATCTCCGGCGACCTGCGGAGCGCGGCCGAGCAGGAGTTGATCTTCCCGTGCGTCTTCCTGGTACCGCCCTTCCGGAGCGGGAACGTTTGGAAAATGCGCCCGCGCGACCCCTCAGGGACAAAGGAGGTGACGGTCACCAACGAACGGGTGCCTCCCCCGAGCAAATTCATGCGTCCCTGATTGCCGCGAATCACCGGGTGCCGGGCGCCCCATGCTTGGCGCGGCTGGACAGAAAGAAAATGATCACGGTTAGCGCGCCGGCCAACGCGCACGACGGCATCGAACCGGCCGGTTCGCAGGCCTTCGCGGTCTTCTCGCTGGCGGGCGGCAACAAGTTATACGCCACGCCGGTTGGAACCATGGCCCGCGGGCCGGAGGCTTATCACTTTGTATCAACCGAATTGGCCATTACGGCGACACCCGGTTCACTGAGGGGATCCTGCTGGGTTGCTCAAGCAGGAACTTGGGGTTGATGCGGGCGTCATGCCAGCGGACGCCGAACCACAGGTGTGGTCCCGTAGCGCGGCCCGTCGCTCCTTCCCGGCCGAGTGTCTCGCCTTTCTTGACCTCCTTCCCTTCCTCGACCTTGATCTCGGAGAGGTGGAAGTACATGCTGATGAGGCCGTCGCCGTGATCGATAAACACGGCGTTGCCCTCGAAGAACATATCCCTGGCCAGGACCACTGTTCCGGCCGCAACGGCCAGAATCGGCGAGCCCACCGGCGAATCGTAGTCGGCCCCCATGTGGGCCTGCTCGGCCAGTTTGCCGTTGTACACCCGTTTCACGCCGAAGGACTTGCCCACGGACATTGGCCTGACCGGCTCGCCAAGGGGCAGCGTAAACTGCGCCGGCCCCTCTTTGCGCGCCCAGATTCTGCTCAGCAGGCGCCGGTCGGCCGCGTCGCGCCTCAGGTCCGCCTGCGAGGGGTTGGCTTGCGGAATGTCGGGAAGCGTGATCTCTTCGCTCCCGTAATCGTTGGCCTCAACGGAGATGCGGGCGAACTGTTTTGGCCCCGAGCCCAAGATCGCGATCCTGATCGGCCCCGGCTTCTCCAACAGGTCGATCGGGTAATAACAGGTTCCCTCCAACGCGGCCCAGGAGCGCGTTTTCATGCTGCAGCGCGTCGCGCCCGGCGCCGCCCAGCGGACCAGTGATCCCGGAGCCGCTGTGATCGTGGGTTCCTGCCCTTGTGCAGTCGAGACCGGAGACGGAATCAGGCACACCAGCGCTGCCGCCCCCAAAAAGATACTGCGGAGATGAACGGCCATCGTGAATCCCCCCTGCAGAGAGTGTGCGAAGTTGGACCCGCACGGTGCGCAAATCCGCAAACCCCAGGATTCCCATCTGCAAATCCGGGGTGGCTGATTATGTGCGCGCGCGGCGAATCAAGATCGTTGAAAAACTAGCCCGCATATCTCACAGGCCGATTGTCGATTTGGGTGAGTCGGGATCGAAGGAAATAGCTGGAAAGGCCGTCTTTTCTGTGTCATAACTACGTTGTCGAAGGTGGTTATGGCCGAGGAAAGGGC
>JBAVMZ010000363.1:0-17942 GCA_049690595.1 Occallatibacter sp.
CGCCGGTGAAGTAGTTCCGGGCCGCGTTGTTGAAGGCCTTGATGGTGCCTAGCCCCGAAGTCGTATCGGCGGTGAGTATGGGCCATGGGTCGTCGCTGGGGTGGCAGTGAAGTTGCCAGGCGTCCTTCGGATTGGCCGTCGGCTCGGCGGGCGGAGTGTGCGCACCGTCGCATTCCGCGCCGCCTATGTACGCGGTAAAGCCGCTGCCGTCGGCTGAAGCGACAAGCAGACCGCGGGCATCGCGGGCGAGGGGCTGCCGGAGGCCAAGCGGGAAGGGTGCGCCGTGGAGATAACCTCCAAGGCTGAGGTAGTAGATCCTGATTCCGTCTGGTTCGAGCACAGCGAGACCGGCATTGGTCGACAAGACGGAAAGCACCGGTGAATCGGGGGCGGGTTCCGGAGACCAGCTGAGCATAACCGGGAGCCGCTCTTTGCGCAGAAGCATGAGCGTGGAATCCGCGAGCACTTGCTGGTGGGGTTGGCCTGCCTCGACCATCGCCACGCGCGTCTCGTTGCCCTCGACGATCTCGGCTACCCAGAGGCGCTCGCGCTGGTTCTCGCTGAGCGTCACGCGGATGGTGTTGGCCGCTTCTGCGCCGGAGGCGGTGACGCCGTGGTCCTTCAGACCCTTTTCGAGAAGCCTGCGGATGGCGGGAATCTCGCCGGTGGGCAGCGAGGACTGGTTGCGGATAACAAGCCTGGCCTGGGCGGGGCCGAGGATCTCAGCGACCTGGGCTGCAAGCTTGGCGGCGGGCTCGGCCCATGGGCTCGCGGGTTGAGCGACGGCGGAAAGGGTGAGCAGAGTACACGCCAGTGCTGCGAAGAACCGGGTTCGCGTCATAGTCTGCCTCGTCGGCCGCCTTGGCGGGATTATAGCGGGAGAGTAGAGCGGGCGGGTTGGGTTCGTGCTTTCCCAGGTCCCCGATGAGACCGGGGGACCTGGGGCACCCATGTTCTTTGGCTGGTCGAGAAGTTGGTGTCAGTGGCCGGGCTTCGGCGCCGGGTCGCTTTCCGAATCCATCTCCTGCTTCACGACCGGGCTCGATGCCATGCTCTTGAAGACGTCGTTGGCGAAGAAGAACTTGCCATCCGACGGCACCATCACCACCTGGATCTTGTCGGAAAGCCGCTCGGCGACGATCTTGTTGATCAAGAGCGGCGACTTGTTGAGCAGCGCGGCCTCGCTGGTCATGCGCTCGGCGTTGGCGGCGGCCATCAGACGGACGCGGCCGGCTTCGGCCTCGGCCAGCAGGTTGCGGCGCTGGAGTTCGGCCTTGGAGTCGATGACCTTGGCCTGGGCGTCGGCTTCGGCATTCTGGATGGTTGCTTCCTTGCGCGCCTCGGCTTCGAGCTTGCTCTGCTCGATCTGCTTCTGCTTGAGCGGCAGGGTGTATTGCATGGCGTCGGACTCGCCCTTGGCTTCGACGACCTTCGACTGCGCCTCGCCCTCGGCCTGCTTCACCTTCTGCGCCGCGTCGGCCTCGGCTTCGAGTTCGGCGATGCGCACATGCTTCTGTTGAATGTCGGTCTGTATGCCGAGCTGGTCGTCCTCCTGCTCCTTGAGCAGCAGGCCTTCCAGGCCCTTGGAGTACTCGGCCGGCAGTTCGATGTCAGAGAGCATGACCTCTTCGACGAGGATGCCGTCGGCACGCAGCCGGGCGGTGATGATCGAGGCCGCGCGGGAGCGGACCTCTTCGCGCTTGGCGGAAAAGATCTCGCGCACCGTGTACTCGGGCGTCAGCTCGCGCCAGGCGCTGTTTACAACGGGCGGAACAAGCTGCTTGTCGGAGGGCTGGGGCAGGTGGGCCTGCACGGTGGAGAGGGTGTTCGGGTCAAGCCGGTAGCGCACGGTGACGGCCAGGCCGATGTTGAGGCCCTCGCGCGACTGCACGTTGAGGCCGGTCTTCTGCGCGGCGGCCTTCGCCGTCTGCTCCACCACACCGGCGGTGTAGAGATGGTCGCGCAGGTCGAAGGTCTCCACGCTCTCCACCATCGGCAGGACGAAATGCACACCGGGGTAGAGCGTTCCCGTTTCGGTGCCGCGAATCTGGCTGATGCGCACGCCACCCATGCCGCTGGGCACCACGACGATGGAGGCGGCGAGGAGCAGCGGCAGGCTGGAGGCGATAGCCAGAGCGACTGCGGCCTGCCAGCGAATCTCCGCGGGCTCCGGTTCCGCTTCGAGTTCCGGGTTGGCGGCCCGGCGGCGCGCGGCGCGCAGGCGGAGCCAGAGCGGGTATAGGAGGATGGCGGCAGCGGAAGCGAGCAGGAGCGCTCCCGCGACGACGAGGATGAGTTTCAACGCGAGCATGGTGTGCCTCCCCGAGGGTGATTGCGCTCGTTCTGTTTGCCGGTGCGCGGCCATGGAGCGAGGATGAGCCGGACCAGACCACCGAATGTGAGTTCTTCGAAAAGCAGCCCGACGGCCAGCGGCAGCAGGGCGGCTCCCAGATGGTGCAAAACCTGGGCAAAGGGGTTCATGGGATCCCTCCCGTTCAGCGGGCCGCCGGAGCGGAGGCCTCGGGGGCCAACTCCTCTTCGAGCGCAAGCTCGGTTCCGGTCAGCAGGATGCTCTCGGTTGTGGGCGTGGGCGCCGCCTCAGCCGGGCTGAAGAGGCGCGCGGTCTGCTCGTCGAGCTGGCCCACCAGCTCGACCGTGTCGCCCACCGCCACCTGGTCGAAGAGCTCTTCGAGGTCGGCCTTGGCCATGCGGATGCAGCCGTGCGAGGCGGCCTTGCCGATGGATTTCGGCTCGTTGGTGCCGTGGATGCCGTAGCCCCGGACGCTCAAGCCCATCCAGCGGCTGCCCACCGGGTTCTTCGGCCCGGGAGGAACAATGCGGCCATTGTGGCTGTAGGTGGGGTTGGCGGCGCGGCGCTCGATGGTGAAGGTGCCCTGCGGGCTCGGCGTGGAGGGCTTGCCCACGGCCACGGGGTAGACCTTCTTCACGTGTCCGTCCTCAAGCAGCGCCAGCTTGCGTTCTTCCAGGCTCACCACCAGCACGCGCCGCGGGCTCGCCGGCTGGGTTGCGGCGGCCTGCGTGGTGGCCGTCTGCGCCGGGGTCGTCTGGGCCTGCGCCATCGCGGCAAGTGCCAGAGCCAGAATCGTGGTTGCCGCTGCCTGAGTACCTCTCGTCTTCATCGCGTCCCCCTGTGGCTTGCTGCCTACGCCCAGGGAGATTGCAGGATGCGCACCAAACGGAGCGCGATGAAAACAAGGATGTTATGGGAAGGTTCGCGGCCTGGGAACGTGTGCTGGCTGACACGGTGTCTCCGCGCTGACACGGGTCGGCCGGGGTGCGGGCGGTCGGCTCCAGGCGCAGAGACAGAGACGCACCGGAGGCGAGACGCCCTGCGGCTTCGCCTCCCCGGCCGAGACGGGGAGTGCTCTGGCGGTTTTAGGCGACCGGGGTGACGCCCTTCTTGAGGATGAGGTTTCCGTACTTGCGCGTCTCGCCGGTCATGACCACGGCGAAGGCGGTGCGCGCCTGCTCGTAGAAGGCGTGGCGCTCCACGCGCAGGGGGGCGGGCGCGGCGGGAGCGTGTTTGCGGATAACCGCCATGTAGTCGGCCTCCACCCGCTCGTCCAGGGAATCGCCCTCGACCACCGCCATCATCTTCAGCGGCGGAGCGTAGGAATCCAGCTCGAAAAGGGGTAGAATGCCGTCGAGCAGCACCGAAACCGTCAGGCCGTCGGCGCGCAGCACACGCTGGCCCACCGTGTGGCCCGGGAAGTGCGCATCGGCCAGCACGATCTCGTCTCCATGGCCCATCTGGTCGAGCGTCATCAGCAGTTCCGGAGAGATGCAGCCTGCAATTCCTTTGAGCATCGATGCTTCCTTTCCCGGCGGATTCCGGCCGGCGCGGACGGAGAGGGCCTGCGGCCGGTCGAACTTGATTCTAGAGCATCTCCGTAATGCACACAGACCCCTCGAGGGCAGCCGACTCCTGAAACGGCAACCGGGCGCCCGTCCGAAGACGCTGGAAAGGGGAAGGGGAAAGCGCGGAATCGTGGCAAGCAAGGAGGGCAAGGATGCCGGATGGATGTGGCACTACGCATGGGTCTTCGGGCCGGATTGGCGCGAGCGGTTGCGGCACCTCATGTGGCGATCGTTCGCGGCTGCCTGGCCGGCCCTCTCGCATGCCTTGGAATTCAGCTTGCTTTTCTGGCCACTGTTTTCATAGGATTTGGTTCCTGGGAACGGTGTTCCCCGATGCCTGCATCGCAAAGCGCGCGGTGCATCCCGCCGTTGCCGTCGATTCCCCGCGGAGGTCCAACACGATGAAGCGACTTGCTGCCCTGATGGGCACGACTGCGATCGCCCTGATGGCGATTGCCTGCAACCAGCCAGCCAACACCCACGATGCCGACGTCCAGGCAATCAAGGACAACGAAACGCAATGGAACCAGGATTGGGCGGCCAAGGACGCGGACAAGATGGCGGCCCATTACACCGAAGACGCGGTGCTGATGGCGTCCGGCACGCCGGCCACCACGGGCAAGGAAGCTATCCGGGCAGCGCTGAAACAAATGGCGTCGGACCCGGCGCTCTCTCTGAAGTTCCACGCCACCAAGGCGGATGTGGCCAGCTCGGGCGATTTCGGTTACACGCAGGGCTCCTACACCATGACCTTGACCGATTCGCAGACTCATCAGGTGATCAACGACCACGGCAGCTATGTGACCGTCTATCGCAAACAGGCGGATGGGTCGTGGAAGGCCGTCTCGGACATTGCAACGTCGGAGGTGCCGCCGCCCGCTCCAGCGCCGGCGCCCAAGAAAAAGCACTGAGGCTGCCCATTTGCGAACGAAGCCGCGCACGGAATTCGCGGCCGGCGCGAGGACGGAGGCGCCCGCGCCGGCCGCCCCCGCCCGTCAGCTCTCGTTCAGCCGCGCATGGTAGTTGAACACCAGCAGCGTGGCGATGCCGAAGACCATGGCCACGACGGCCAGTGGCGCGCCAAAGGGATAGCCCTCGGTGAGCGCGAAGCGGATGAGGATGATCGAAACCACGAAGGCGGCGTTGCGGAAGACATTCTCGTACTGGCCGCTGACGTTGAGCGAGAGGATGAGGACGAGCACGTCGGTGAAGATCATCACCGTGAAGAGGTCGTTGTAGAAGGTGGTGGCTGGCTCGATGCCGCCGTGGCCGGTGCGGGCCGCGTTGGCGATCGCCAGCAGAACCACGCCCAGGTTCCAGGCGGCCATCCCCAGCAGCAGCGCGGCCAAGCCAACGGCCACCACCTTCTTCTGCGCGATGAAGCGGGCGCGGCCGGGCGCGGGCATCGTCCCGCCGCCGTGGAGGCGCCGCTGCTGTGCCACGTGCTGAAAGACGGCCACCAGCAGGTACATCAGGAAGCCGGCCCACATGTCCAGGAAGAGCGGCAGCGTCTCACGCGTGATGCGATGGCCGGTGACCAGGTCGCCGGCGGCGGCAATGTCTTTGAAGACATCGCGGATGAAGATCAGCGAGACGATCTCGAACTGGTTGGCGATCGAGCGCGTGGTCGAGGCGGGCAGCGCCGCGATCAGCGTCAGCACCTCGTAAAACAGAATGAAATTGAAGGGTGTGGAGATGGCGGTGAGGTAGTTGCCGCCGGCCTCGGCGATGAGCAGCGGCGGGTGGGGCAGCGCGCGGGCCAGGAAGATGAGCAGGAGATGGACGGCAAAGCCCAGAATGCTGAGCCGGATGACGAGAACCTTGAGGACGGCCTTGTTGCGCTCGGCAAAGACCGTGTCGTGGAGGGACTCGAGCCGCAGCCACAGCGGCGCAAAGGGGCCGTGGTGGTCGCCGGGGTTCGGGTTGGGCGCGTGGTCCATGGCGTCAGGGGTATGGCTAGCTTACCGCATGGCGGGGAGCTGGCAGCGTGCGGCGGAAGCGACCGCGGAAGAGTTTTGAGTGATTTAAATCACACTATGCGGCGGGCCGCGGGCGGTATAACGTAGAAGCCATGTGTTTAGCGATTCCGGGTAGAGTGGAAGAGATTCTGGACGAGGGCGACGTCCGCATCGGGCGGGTGAACTTCGGCGGCGTGGTCAAGCGCGTCTGCCTGGACTACGTGCCCGAGATCGCGGTCGGCGATTACACCATTGTCCACGTGGGCTTTGCGCTGCAGAAGATAGACCAGGAGACGGCCGAACAGACGCTGGCCGATTTTCGCGCGATGGGCGAGCTGCCGGAAGAACTGCTCAGCGAGGAAGAGGCCTTCGAACGGGCGGCCAAGCGGGAGCCCTCGAACTGCCCGGACGGGAGCTGCGGGAGCGGGGCGGCGTAGGGCCGACGGGGTTCGTGGTTTCCCACCCTTGCCGCAAAAACAAAGACGCGGCAAGGATGGGGCACCCAGGGTTTGTGGTTGTCTGAAATTCGGCTGGGCTGGGCCTGTGCTTTCCCAGATGCCCAAATGCGAGGGACCTGGGGCACCCATGGTCGGTGGTTGGGAAAGATCTGAATGAAGTATTTGACGGAATTTCGCAACGGCGAAGTGGCCCAGCGCATGGCGCGGGAGATTCACTCGCTGGCCACGCGGCCGTGGAAGATCATGGAGGTCTGCGGCGGGCAGACACACTCGATCATCAAGAACGGGATCGACCAGATGCTCCCCGTGGGAATCGAAATGATCCACGGGCCGGGCTGCCCGGTCTGCGTCACTCCTCTTGAATTGATTGACAAGGCGCTGGCGATTGCCGCGCAGCCGGGAGTGATCTTCTGCTCCTTTGGCGACATGCTGAGGGTGCCGGGGACCGAGGGTGACCTGTTTCAGGTGAAGGGCAAGGGCGGCGACGTGCGCGTGGTCTACTCGCCGCTCGATGCGGTCGAGCTGGCTGGGAAGCACCCGGAGAAACAGGTGGTCTTCTTCGGCGTGGGCTTTGAGACCACGGCGCCAGCGAACGCGATGAGCGTGCATCTGGCCAAACGGCGGGGCCTCAAGAACTTCTCGTTGCTGGTTTCGCATGTGCTGGTGCCGCCGGCCATCGAGGCGATCCTTTCCGATCCCAGGCACAAGATCGACGGCTTCCTGCTGGCTGGGCACGTGTGCAGCGTGATGGGCTACTGGGAGTATCCGCCGCTGGCCGAGAGGTTCAAGGTGCCGCTGATTGTCACGGGCTTTGAGCCGCTGGATTTGCTGGAGGGCATCCGGCGGTGCGTGCGCCAACTCGAAGCCGGCCGGCACGAGGTGGAAAACGCCTACGAGCGCATCGTCACCTTTGAGGGCAACAAACCGGCGCAGAAGCTCCTGGCCGAGGTATTCGAGGTGACCGACCGGGCGTGGCGGGGGATCGGCGTGATTCCCAGGAGCGGCTGGCGGCTGAGCGAGGCTTACCGCGACTTCGACGCCGAGCAGCGCTTCCAGTTGACGGGGATTCGCACGGCCGAGTCGCCGCTCTGCCGCGCCGGCGAGGTGCTGCGCGGGGCCATCAAGCCCGACCAGTGCGCGGCCTTCGGCAAGGAGTGCTCGCCGCGGCATCCGCTGGGGGCGACCATGGTCTCGAGCGAAGGCGCCTGCGCGGCCTACTTCAACTACGGGCGTTTTTTGTCGGCGGAGCAGTTGGCGGGAACAGTGATCAGTGGTCAGTGATCAGTGGTCAGTTGTCAGTGGTCAGTGGTCAGTGGTCAGTTGTCAGTGATCGGTGGTCAGGGATTGGATGCAAGGAGTGGAGCGTGGGTGAGGGCGTGAAGGAAGGCGCGGTGGACTTCTCGAACTGGAGCTGTCCGCTGCCGCTGAGGGATTATCCGGCGATCGTGATGGGCCACGGCGGCGGCGGCAAGCTGGGCAACGAGCTGGTTGAGCACCTGTTTCTGCCCGCCTTCCGCAACCCGGCGCTCGAGAACCTGGGCGATGCGGCGGTGCTGGAGTTGGGCGGCGCCCCTGGCGTACTCCGTCTGGCTATGAGCACCGACTCGTTCGTCGTGCAGCCGCTCTTCTTTCCCGGCGGCAATATCGGCGAGCTGGCCGTGAACGGCACGGTCAACGACCTGGCCGTCAGCGGCGCAGAGCCGAAGTATCTGAGCGCCAGCTTCATCCTCGAAGAGGGTTTTCCGATTGCGCAGCTTGCGGCGATCGTCGAGTCGATGGGCCGGGCGGCGGCGGCGGCGGGAGTGCAGGTGGTCACCGGCGACACCAAGGTGGTGGAGCGCGGCCACGGCGACGGCTGCTACATCAATACCGCCGGGGTGGGTCTTCTTCGTCCCGGAATTTCAGTAAGTCCGCTGTATGCAATGCCGGGCGACGCGATCCTCGTTTCCGGCACCATCGGCGACCACGGTATGGCCATCATGAGCGTGCGCGAGGGGCTGGAGTTCGAGAGCCAGATCCGCTCCGATTGCGCGGCGCTGAACGGCATGATCGCCGCGGTGCTGGCCGTGGCCGGCGCGGCGGTGCACACGATGCGCGACCCGACGCGCGGGGGGCTGGCCTCCACGCTCAACGAGATCGCGGCCTCGTCGAATGTGGGCATCGAGATCGACGAGACGCGGGTGCCGGTGCGGCCCGAGGTGCAGTCGGCCTGCGAGCTGCTGGGCCTGGACCCGGTCTATGTGGCCAACGAGGGCAAGGCGGTCTTCTTCGTGGCGGCCGAGGCGGCCGAGGCGGTGCTGGCCACGCTCAAGGCGCATCCGCTGGGACGCGAGGCGGCGCGGATCGGTACGGTGGTCGGCGAGCACAAACGGATGCTGGTGGCGCGGACGGCGATGGGCTCGAACCGGGTGATTGCGCCGCAGATTGGCGAGCAGTTGCCGCGAATATGCTGACGGAGTTGTCAGTGGTCAGTGGTCAGTTGTCAGTGGTCGCTTCGGATTGAGTTGTGACGGGGTGGGGGGCTTGGTTTCCCACCCTTGGCGCTGCGGCAAAGACGCGCCAAGGATGGGGCACCCGCGCAGTTGCCGCACCCGGCGTCGTTGCGGGGCCGAAGAGGGGCCCGAAAAGAAGAACCGGGCAAGGCGCGAAGTGCGTGCCTGCCCGGTTCTTCTTTGAGTTGCCGTCTGCTATTGCACGGTCACGGTGACCTGCGCCGTCGACCTGCCGAACTGGTTGACCGAGCTCAGGGTGTAGGTGGTGGTGGCGGTGGGGATCACCGTTACCGAGCCGCCGCGGACGCCGCCCAGCTTGTCGATGTAGTCGTAGGAGTCGCCGGTGACCTCCCAGTTGAGGGTGACCTGGGTGCCGGAGGCGACCGGCGAGTGCGAGGCGGTGAAGCTGGAGATGACCGGTGCGGCGCCGGTGGGGGCGGTGTTTGCGTCCCAACCCGGCCACGCCGGCGTCATCCGCACCACTTCAAAGGCAGACGAGGGCACCGACTTGAGGTTGTTCAGGTCGTCGTCGTTCCAGCGTGGGTCGGGCGCGCCCTGGAAGAAGAAGTAGCCGCCATTGTCGGCCAGGATCATCCCGTATTTCTTCATCGCCGTCAGGATCACCTGGTTGTCCTTGGAGAAGCTGGAGATGTCGTAATTGGCCTTGAGGCGGATGCGCATGCCCATCACGTTGCTGACGCCCCAGTAGACGCCCGCCGCATGGGTGGCCGGCTCGACGAAATAGCCGTCGTTGGCGTCGTTTTTGGTGACCTGCATGGTGAAGCGGATGGCGTGATGGATGGCTCCCGCGACGACCTCGTCGTAGCGGATGAGGCCGGGCAGGATGGGCAGGCCGGCGGCGTCGGCCGAGGTCCAGCCCCAGGGGCGCTGTTCGACCGCCTTTAGATCCCAGATGGTCTCGGAGTCCGCATTCCAGGCGCCCTTGCAGCGGTGGGTGTTGAAGGTCTCGTAGAGGAAGCAGGTGGCGCGATCGAGGACCAGGACGTGCGAGTCGCCGATGTAGGTGTCCGGCCAGCCATCGCAATCTTTCGGCGAGCCCTCGATGGGGGCGTTGGCCGGGAAGGGCGCCCGCGCAACGTCGCTCTGGTCGGCGTAGTCGATGACGTTGATGGGAACCGGCGGGGTGGCGCTCGAATCCACCACCACATACGGAATGCCGTAGTTGCCGCCGGCCACCGAGGAGAAGTCGGGGTGGAGGTGCAGGCCGGCAAAGCCCGCCGCCGTGGTGATGGCGGTGTTGTTCGGGTCGAGCGGCGCCGAGGAGATATCCGTGTTCCACGGGCTCGAGGCCGGGAAGGGCACAAAGCCGTTGAGGCTGGCATTGGCGCCCAGGCTCAGCACGCCGCAGGCCTCGTTGCCCGGAGACTGGTCGACGGCCAGGGTGAGTTTGGCCGTGAACCTTTGCGGCGTGGGCTTCTCGGCGTCGGTCACGGTAACCGAGACCGAGGCCGTCGAGGGCGCTGTCTGCGTGGGCGTGCCGGTGATGGCGCCGGAGGCTGGATCGATCTTCAATCCGGTCGGGAGTCCGGTGGCCGCGAATCCGTAAGGTTTGACGCCGCCGGTGGCCGCGACCTTGGCGCTGTAGCTGGAACCGAGCGTGGCGTCGGGCAGCGCGGTGGTGGTGATGGCCAGCCTGGCCGGCGCGACGACCAGGCTCAGCTTGGCCTTGGCGGTTTGGGGCTTGGACGCAAGCGAGTCGGTCACCGTCACCGAGACGCTCGCGGTGCCTGCCGTCCCGGCGGCCGGCTTGCCACTGATCGTGCCCAGTTTCTTGTCGATGGTGAGCCCGGAGGGCAGGCCGGTGGCGGAGTAGCTGAGGGGCGGAACGCCGCCCGAGACCTTGACCTGCGCCGTGTAGGCTTGGCCGACTTCGCCGTTGGGCAGGGTCTTGGTGACGATGGCGAGGAGCGCGTTCACCTTCATCGCCAACTTGACAGTGGCCGTCTGCGGGGTGGGAGTGGCGGCGTCTGTGACTTTGATTGAAACCGTGGCCGTGCCGATGGCGGACTGCTGCGGCGTGCCGGAGATGCGCCCCGATTTCGGGTCGATGACGAGTTTGGCCGGCAGGCCGGTGGCCGAGAAGGTGTAGGGCTTGACGCCGCCCGTGGCCGCCACCGTGGCCGCATAGGCCGCGCCGGCCTCGGCGTTCGGCAGCGCGGTGGTAGTGATCTTCAGTTTGGAGCTGGCCGCGGCGCCGTCCGCTGCCTGGGCGCCGGCGCCGTGAGCCGCCAGAAGTACGGCCGCGCCAAGGGCGAGGCGAAGGATCGTTCCACGCATCGTGATTCTCCTGTTGTTCCGCCAGCAAGCAAGGCTGGCCCTACCCCAAGTAGTAGCTTTGCGCCCCCGATTGTGACCCTCCCAGGTGTGAGATGCGGAGAAGCAGTGCCGGGTCGTCCGCGTCGAGCATATCTCTGCCCGGAAAGCGACAATGGGGAATCGCACGTTTGTCCCGTTACACAGGGCATAGTCCGCTCTCGAATGGGGACCGGCGGTGCTTTCCGGGACGTGGCGCCGTTGCCGGATGCTGGGAACGGCGTGCCTGGTTGCACCGTCTACGGTGCACTTTCCCGGGAATCCGGCAGATCCGGGGTGTTTTCAGTACCTTCGTGCCCAGTGCGGGGGTAGAAAATGCGGCGCGAGGCTCAAGTTTTTCCGCGGTTGCCCCTACATTAGAACCAGATGAGAGACCGCTAAGACAGTGGGAGCCCGGCCCACCCCTTTCCCGGGCTCCCCTGCTCTTTGCGGCCGGAGATCCCGCAATGACTTCCTGCAGCCGGTATCTCGCCGGAGCGCTCCTGCTCGCGGCGGCTCCCTGGTGCGCTCGCTCGCAACCCGCAAACGGCCGTACGGCTGCCCTCCCGGTGGACGAATCGCGTTGGGTGGCGCTGGCCGGCAACGTGCACCCGCTGGCCCGGCCGGAGTTCGAGCTGGGAGCGGTGGAGGCAGGGACGCGGCTGGAGCGGATGGTGCTGGTGCTCGAGCCCGGGCCGGCCCGGCAGACGGAGCTCGAGGCGCTGCTCGAGGCGCAGCAGGATCCCCGCTCGCCGCTCTTCCGCCAGTGGCTGACGCCTGCCGGATTTGAGACGCGCTTCGGCGTGAGCGCCGCGGGCCGGAAGCGGGTGGAAGCCTGGCTGGCCGGCCACGGGTTCAGGCTGGATGAGGCGCCGGCAGGCGGCCGGCTGCTAATCTTCTCCGGGACGGCCGCCGAGGTGGAGGAGGCCTTCCACGCCGGCCTGCGCCGCTACCGCGTCGAGGGCGCCGAGCACCTGGCCAACTCCCGCGATCCGGAGCTTCCCGCGTCTCTTGCCGGGCTGGTGCGCGGGGTGCTTTCCTTGCACGATTTCCGCCGCGCGCCGCAGATGGTCCGCGGCCGGGCGCTGGGCGCTGCCCCGGAGTGGAACCTGGGCGGCAACCACTACCTCTTTCCCACTGACTACGCGGCCATCTACGATTTGAATCCGCTCTACTCGACCGGGGTGACCGGCGCGGGGGCGAGCATCGCCATCGCCGGCCGCAGCAACATCCTGCCAGCCGACGTGGCGGCCTTCCGCGCGGCGGCCGGACTGGAGAAAAATGCCCCCGAGGTGATTCTGGACGGGCCGGACCCGGGTCTGGTGGCCGGCGACCAGGACGAAGCCACTCTGGACGTGGAGTGGGCCGGTGCGGTGGGCCGGAGCGCGCGGGTGAAGCTGGTGGCGGCGGCCTCGACCGCGACCACCGACGGCGTGGACCTGGCCGCGGCGGCCATCGTGAGCCGGGCGCTGGCGCCGGTCCTCAGCGTCAGTTTCGGCAGTTGCGAGCAGGCGATGGGCGCCTCCGAACTGGCCTTCTACAACGGGCTTTGGCAACAGGCCGCGGCCGAGGGGATATCGGTGCTGGTGGCCTCGGGCGACTCCGGCGCCGCCGGCTGCACTTCCGGCTGGAGCGAGCGCTCGACCGAAACGGGCGTGAACGGGCTGTGCACGTCGCCCTTCGCCACCTGCGTGGGCGGCACCGAATTCAACGAGGGCGCAGACCCGGGCCGCTACTGGGCTGCGACGAACTCCCCGGCCCAGGGATCGGCGCTGGACTACATCCCGGAGACGGTGTGGAACGAGAGCGGCGCCAACGAAGGCCAGGGGTTGTGGGCCTCGGGCGGGGGCGTTAGCCGGGTCCACCCGCAGCCTGTCTGGCAGCAAAGCGCGGAGGGCGCGGCGCAAGCCGGCACCCAGCGCGCGGTTCCCGACCTGGCGATGACCGCCGCGGCACACGACGGCTCCGCGATCTACGAGAATGGCAGCTACTGGATCGTCTCCGGCACCTCGGCCGCGGCGCCTTCGCTGGCCGGGCTCTTCGCGCTGGTGGTCCAGGCGCGCGGCGGCCAGCGGCTGGGCAGCCTGAACCCGGCGCTCTACAAACTGGCTTCCGGCGGCGAAAGCCCCTTCCACCGGACGCCGGCGGGCTCGAATTCCGTTCCCGGCGTGGATGGCTTTACGGCCGCCGGAGCGGTCTACAACCTGGCGACGGGGCTTGGCTCGGTGGACGGCGCGTTGCTGGCGGAACGATGGCCGGCGAGCGTGCCGATCAGCATCCGGCATCCGCTGCCGGTGCCTGTGGGTCCGCGCAGACGGTGGTAAGGCGTCGTGTCCGGTTTAGAGCATTTTCCGAATTTGCGTAGACTTCTTGAGAGCAGTGAAAGGTGGCTTTTTCTTGAGGAAAAAGCCACTTGAGTGTGTGGCTCCGGTCTACAGTAATTCGGAAAATGCTATAACAGTCCGCGGAAGAGCTTCTGGCTCCGCGCGAAGCGTTCCGAAAGACGCCCGCGGGGGCTATGGAAGAACAAGAACCCGCCCCGGCGAGGCGCCGGTGCGCCGTGCGCCCCCGTCCTCAGGCCTTCTCGCTCTGGCTGAAGAGCGCAAAGAAGAGTCCCAGAACGGCGCCGGCGAGCGGTCCGACCAGCAGATAGAAGGTCGCCGAGTTCAGCGAAACCACTAACGCCTGTGTCGCCGCGTTTCCGATCGCCAGCCCCTGGTACTGCTTCCACGGATCGGAAGAGACCTGCGCCGGCGTCCCGGCCATGCTCATCCGCGCCAGAATGGCCGTGGCCGCCATCAGGCTGCTCACCATGGCAGCCCATAGCCCGGCCAGCAATCCCACGCCGGCGTTACCTGTCAACTTGCCCCCGCGCGTCCCGGCGACGCCCCACAGCACCGCCGCCGCAATCAGAAGTCCCCGGGTGATCAGCACCGGCGGCGGCGTATCCTGGCTGGCCGCGGTCGCCTTGAGCTGCAGCTCCGCCACGATGAGCGCCCCGCCCGCCAGCCCGAAGAGAAGCGCGATGCCCAGCGCCTTCTTCATCGGCGCCTGTTGCTTGCGCGGCAGCCAGAGAAGAAAGAAGATGTAGGCTGCCAGGCAGACAGCCGGGTCAATTCCCACCGCCCCATTTAAAGGCAAATTGAAGACTTCGCTCAACGGTGAAAGCCGCTGGGCCAGAAGGTAAATATCGACAATGGCAAGCAGGATCAAAGGGAAACGCAGAGAGAGGGCGGTACTGCCCATCGGGTGGCTCCTGAGAGGGTTTCATCCCCGTGGTGTCGGAACTTCCCCGTCATCATAGCAGTTCGCCGGTGCGGGGATCTCAGCGCGCTTCAGCCGCCGGCGTCAGCCCCCAGGCCAGCGGTTCCGCCTCTACAGCTTCGGTCACTGGAAGATGCGCCAGCTCCCACGCCGAGCGGTCCTTGATCAGCCGCGAGACCAGCGCCGTGTGCATGGCGTGGCCGGCGCGCTCTGCCACCACGCGTCCTTCTATCCGCCGCCCGGCCAGCGCCAGGTCGCCGATCAGATCCAGCACCTTGTGCCGCACGTACTCGTCGCCAAAGCGCAGCGGCCCGTTCACCGGCCCGTGCTTGTCCAGGATGATCGCGTTCTCCGGTCCCGCGCCTCGGATCAGCCCCATGTCGCGCAGCCGGCTCTCGTCGGCCTTGTAACCGAAGGTCCGCGCCGGCGCAATCTCCTGCCCGTACATCTCGGCGGCCAGGTCGATCACGGCGCTCTGCTGCCCGATCGGCGCCGGGAACTCGATGGCGTACTCGATGCTGTACCCCGTGCCGGGGTAGACGCCGATGAACTTGTTGCCCTCGCGCACCTCCACCGGCCGCAGCACCCGCATCACCTCGCGCCGCCGCCTCTGTGGCCTCATCCCTACACGCGCAAAGGCCTCCACGTAGGGCAACGCGCTTCCGTCCAGAATGGGCAGCTCCAGGTTGTCCAGCTCCACGATGACGTTGTCCACGCCCATGCCGATCAGCGCCGAGAGCAGGTGCTCGGTGGTCGAGATCAGCACGCCCTGGCGCATCAAGCTGGTCGCGTAGCTCACCTTGGCCACATTGCGACCGTTGGCGGCAATCTCGAAGTTGTCCAGGTCGGTGCGGCGGAAGACGATTCCCGAGCCGGCCGGCGCGGGTAGCAGCCGCATCGTCACCGGCGCCCCGGAGTGCAGCCCAGCTCCGCTGAACTCGAGTGGCCCGCCGATCGTATGTTCCACCTGAAGAGATCGGGACAAAGGTATCCTTCTCAGGCGCCGGTATCTTTCCATCCCGCCGCACGCCGCGCATCCGTAAGATTAGACGGCAGATGGGTTCGGCGTCGTGTGGATTTTTTGCCACATTATGCTGCCTCACATCCACCCCGTTCGCCGTTTCGTTCCCGCCGCCCGGCCGGCAGAAGAGGGTAAAATCCACAGATTGAGCAACCTCAGTCCCGAGAGGAGCCGCCCGCGCCGCTCCTGCGACCTCGACCTCCAGGATCATTCGCGGATTGAAGAAGACTGTCCCGCAAACGAGTAAGGCAAAGCCAATTCTTGCTTTACTATTTGATAACGAGGGAGACAAATCTATGCCGGATCAAGAGAACATCTTCCGTGCGCATTTGCATGTCGCCACTTTCTGTGAGAAGGTCCTCCGAGAAGCGGACGGGGTAATGAGTCTCATTCGAATGGTTGACCGATTCCAGGTGTTTGGCGATACGGAGGACATGGCGCCGGTTTTGTTGTCCTTCACCGTGTTCATCAGCTTCAAATCAGGGATTCTTCGAGGAAAGCAGAAAGTGTCCCTTCGTCCGAAGTCGCCTACCGGCAAGGACTTGCCTGCAATGGAAATCCCCGTGTTGTTCGAAGGCGACGACGACCGGGGGCCCGCACTGGGCTTCCCGGTCAATTGGCTTGTTGGCGAAGAGGGTCTTTTCTGGTGGGATCTTTTCCTCAACGATGAGCTGGTAACGCGAATGCCTCTAAGGGTGACGTATCAGAGGGTGAGAACAGCCATCGCTGGGAATTGAAGTACGAGGAGGAACTCGAGGAAACAGCATATGGCGCGGCGGTATCGAGGGACAAACCAATTGAGTACTGCCTCACCAGGTCCTCAAGCTGCTTCATCATCTTTTCTTCTTCGATCTTGCCGGAGTCGAATTCTGCTAATCTCAACTCAATCTCCGAGACGAATGCTTGGGCTTGCGCGTTTGAATGCTGATGCATATTCCAACTCGCACCCACAAGCCACTCCTCGAACTCGTCCAACGCATCAACGGTACGAGCCTGAAGAACATCCAAGAGATGTTCGCGAATTTGAGCCACGGTGATCATGATTCGCAATTCTACCTCACTGCCCTTTCCGATCAAACGCATTTCGGTCGACGAGATGCGTAGGCGATTCAACGAGGGCGGCTATTGGGAAAAGGTCCAAAGAGGGGAATGGACTGCGCATCCCCTCGAATCCAGAATATCTGACGCGTTAACGCACGAAACGGTTCAGATTACGAGCGTAATGCTCTCGTACCGCGATGAAAATGGGGACGAGGTCGCCCGCGTCCATCAATATATGCGACCCGACGGTTCAATCGCAGCGAGCGGCAAGCCTGATCCAAAGAGGCTTCTTGAGGACAGGATACTCTATCGTCTAGAAAAGAAATGCAAACAGGTGCCGTAGTCGGCCAAGTTCTTTATTGCCCGTTAGCCCTTCCGGAAAGGCCGCCACGCCGATGCAACCCGCCGCTCCTGCCACCATCTCGATGCGCGCCCTTCTGGCCGGCGCGCGCCGCAGCCAGCCGGATCTCGTCGCCCTCGCCGAGCGGCTGGTCCGGGCCGAGTCGCCTTCTGACTCGAAGTCCGCCGTCGACGCCTGCGTGGCTCTCGCCGCGGAACAGGCCCGCGCTCTCGGCGGCCGGGTCAAGCTCCACCGCCAGCGCGCCTTTGGCGACATCCTCGAAGCCCGCTTCGGCCCGCGACCAAGGGCTGACTCGCCGGGCCGCATCCTCCTGCTCGGCCATCTCGACACCGTCTGGCCCCTCGGCACGCTCCGGACGATGCCCTGCCGCCAGGCCGACGGCCGCCTCTGGGGTCCCGGCGCCTTTGACATGAAGACCGGCGTCGCCATGGCCTTCACCGCCCTCGAACTGCTCACCGAGGCTGGCCTGCTCGAGCGCGAGATCGTTCTGCTGCTCAACAGCGACGAGGAGGTAGGCTCGCCTGTTTCGCGGCCCATCACGGAGAAGCTCGCCAGCGAATGCGCGGCCGTCTTCGTGCTCGAGCCCGCCCAGGGCCTGGCCGTCAAGACCGCCCGCAAGGGCACGGGAACCTGGCGTATCGAGGTGACCGGCGTCGCCGCCCATGCCGGCGTCGACTTCGAGAAAGGCGCGAGCGCTCTGGCCGAGCTCGCCCGCCAGATTCTCACCGTCAGCGACTGGGCCGAGCCGAAGCGCGGCCTCACCGTCTCCGTCGGATTGGCCGCCGGCGGGAGCAAGACCAACGTCGTCCCCGCCGTGGCGTGGGCCGAGGTCGATGTCCGCATCGCCCGCAAATCCGACGGCCCGCGTATCGAGCGCCGCTTTGCCGCCCTCAAGCCTGCCGACAAGCGCTGCTCGCTCACGGTCTCCGGCGGTCTCAACCGCCCGCCGATGGAGCGGACGCGCGGCACGGTCAAGCTCTACCGGCAGGCAAGCGCGCTGGCCGCCGAGCTGGGCTTTTCCCTCGAAGAAGCCTCGACCGGCGGCGCCTCCGACGGCAACTTCACCTCGGCCCTCGGCATTCCCACCCTCGACGGCCTCGGCGCCGTCGGCGAGGGCGCGCACGCGGCGCACGAGTCCGTCCTGCTGGAGCTCCT
>JBAVMZ010000364.1:0-12097 GCA_049690595.1 Occallatibacter sp.
CGGCCTCATCCTGCCCCGCCGCCACGCGGTCGGCGGCATCATCACGCCGCAGTGACCAGAGCGCGCCGGCATCCCGCGCTACACCGGATGGCCGCGGAAGAAGTAGTAGAGCTCGATGAGCAGGATGACCACCACCGTGACCTCCAGAAACAGCGCCCGGCCCTGGTTGAACTGGTCCACCATGAATTGGTAGAGGTCCTCGGCGGTCTCCAGCTTGCGGGTGACCAGGTCCTTGTAGTCCGGCACGCCCACCTTGGCCGCGGCCAGCTTGTAAAGGCGCGCGGCAAACATATCGCTCAGGAATTTGATGGCATTGTCGGCGCGCTCGGTCAGCTCTTCCACGTCCAGCAGCACCGTGTGCAGCCTGGTGGCCCGCCTGGCAAGCCGCCAGCGCGCCAGCACACCGGTTTTTTGAGCCAGCGAGTCGTAGACCCCGTCCAGGATCTTCGTCAGCAATTCGTCGTAGTGGCGGAACTCCAGCAACTGCGAGTTGGCGTACTCCAGCAGTTGAATGGCCGTCTCGGCGCCGGCCGGAGTGTCATAGAGGAAGGCCGCGTTCCAGCCGATCACGGCCAGATCGCTGGCGTAGTAGGAAATACGCGATTGCAGCACCTCGGCGCACTCGCCGGGGGAAAGCGCCTGCCGGTCGCCGCGCACCACCTGCGCAATGCGCTCGCCATGCTCGCGGGTCAGATCGGCGGCCAGCGGCGCGCCGGCTGCCTCGCGCACATGAAAGATGAAGTAGTCCTCGGTGAGCCACCGGCCGTAGGGCTTCACCATCGCCGCCGCCGCCCGCTCCAGCCGCTGCCGCACAATCGGCTCCACGCGCGAGGCAAAGTCCACGTCCCAGACCCAGCGGCTCGCGAGTTGCACCAGGCTCTCCCAGCCGCCCTCGAAGCGCAACTGGTACAGAACGCTCACCACGCCGTAGTCGTAGTATTTGATCTCGCCCTCGAGCCGCTCGCCGGTTTCGAGCGTCAGGGGCTCCAGCGCGTCGACGACCGGTGGCCGCTGGTAGCGCACATAGGCCGGGGCGGCATTCTTCATGCTCGGCTTCTCGAGCGTGCGCGCGCTGACCGCCTGCTGCAGGATGTCCAGGCGGAGCTCCTCGCAGACGGCAAACTGGATCAGCACCAGCACCGAACCACTGAGCGCCATTGCGTCAGAACCGGCCGACATGGCTTGCGGAACCTCGCTCACTTGCATATCCCATGGTAGAGCATTGCCGGTTTCGGCCTTCAGACGGCGGCTGCATCCGCTTCCCGGCGCAGCGCCATGCGCACAAAGGCCGGCACTCCTGCGAGCGCAATGCGGCTCAGGCTAACGGTGGGGGCAAAGCGGGAGTGCGCGGCAATCTGCTCCATCTCCGCGAAGCTGTATGTCATGCCCAGTTGCTTGTGAAAGAACCGCGGCGCGAGAATCCGCCGAAGCAGCCCCTCGCCGCGCAGATTGGCCTGCACCGCACGCCGCACCGCCTCGCGGTCGCAGTCCGAACAGCTCTCGTAAAGCCAGGCGTGGCCGCCCGGCCTGAGGATGCGGAAGATTTCGTCCAGGCAGGCGACGGGCTCATCCCAGAGGTAGAAGCTGCCGGTGCTCGTCACCGCATCGAAGAACTCGGTCTCGTAACCTGAACTGCGGACCTCACCCACCCGGACCGCCACGTTCAGCCCTGCCAGATTGCTGCGCGCGCGCTCGACCATGGCTGCCGAAATATCCAGACCGTGCAGTTCGAGGTCCGGGCACAGGCGCCGTAGTTCGCGGAGCAAGCCCCCTGGGCCGCAACCCACGTCCAGAAGCCTGCCCCGGTACACATGCGAGGCAATCTCTAATGCAATCTCCCACTGCTGCCGCTCGATTCCCTCGCTTTTCGTCAGGCGCTCGTAGAGTCCGGCTGCAAACCGCGGAAGTCGCGTAAAGCTCTCCTGCCCCCTGCCGCCCATGGCATTGCTCCCACCATCCGGGTCAATTCTGCCACTTCGCTGCGCTGCCGTCATCCGGGAGGCGGGGCGGTCTCCCGGCCCGGCCATCAGGCTCGCGTGTCGAGCCCGGCCGCCTCGGCCAGCCGCGCCTGCCACTCGTCGACGGTCCAGAAGCGCTCCGCACCTGGCTCCAGCGTGCAGGCGACGTGCAACGAGCCCAGGGTGCGCACACCCAATGTGGGTCCGGTGCGCTGCGCCAGGTCAATCGCACGCTCCCAGACCGTCTTCGGAATAAGCCTTATCTCCCAGACTCAATTGGCACACTAGGCCTCGATTCCGCCCCAGGCCGCATTTGCCTGCTGCGCCAGGCCCCTTGCTCTGCGGACCTGCAAGCAAAGGGCGTGTGCCAGCTCTACGAAATTGACCCTAAAAACCGCAGTTGCCCGGCAAAAGGGCACCGGCATGGAGGCGTCTTCGGGGTCGACGGGGGAGGATGCGGGCCACGATGTAGAGGAAGAAACTCCGCGGAAATGCCAGTTGCGTGTTGGACGTGGCGCGGACTTCGCCGTCCCAGCGGATGGAAAGGCGGCCTCCCGGCGTATCGACAAAAAACCACTCCGGATCCGCACCAGGAACGGAAATCCCAGCCCCTGACAACTTACCCATCCGGTGACATCCCCACGGCAATAAAAGCCGCTGCCAGCCTACCGTTCGAGGCGTTTTCAATCGTCCAACTGCCGCAAAGGGGATAAACAGGAAAACAGCCGCCGCTGTTGGCGCCCTTGAAAACCCTCCGTCAGGTGCCGCAAATCTCGCTTTTGGGTCCTGGGAGGATGGAGGTATCCCGTCTCCCAGGACGGAAGGCCGTCTCCGCTGTCGGAAGACCGGCGGGCTTCGCGTCTTCGGCCCGGGTGCGTAATCCGGCCCACGGCTGCGGTCATGCCGGCAATATCTTGAAGCAATAGGCGTGATGGCAGGGCGGGTTTTGCGGGACCCGGATTCTGAGCCCATCCGGCCCCCTCGTCCACCGGACCTCGGACTTCGCTCCCAGCAGTTCCACCTTGCGTATCTGGCGCTCATAGTGCGGGGCGGCGCTTGCCAGCGATTTGATCAGCACCTGGCCGTCCGCTGGCCAGCCGAGAACGAATGCGTACAGAACATCCCCTTTAGCGGTGAAGCGCACGTCCGTGTGATCGAATTTGTGTCGGAATAGTTGATATGCCGCGACGCCTTTGGCCTCGGTCGACGGTCCTTCGCCGAAAATCTTCCACGGACGGGAACCTTTGATCGCCTCGCTATTGACCTGCTGCCACTGGGCAAGCTCATCCAGGAACGCAAGCTCGTCGCTGTCGGGCTCTCCGTGGCCGGGCAAGGGAATACTCAAGAGCAGGTTTCCATTCTTGCTGACGATATCCACCAGGAGAGGGATAATCAGCGAAGCTTTCTGGTAAGTATGGTTCTCGAAGAGCGCGCGATCATAATGCCACTGCCCGATGCATGCCTCCGTCTGCCACGGGTTCTCTTGCAGGCTGTCTACCAGGCTCATCTCGAAGTCGCGAGTCAGCGTGCCCCAGATCGGCTCCTCCACTTCTTTAAGATCTACCACGCCTTCCAGCCGGCCTGAGTGAGCCAGGATGTTCTTGTTGTAGTAGTAAGCCATGATCTGAGGTGCAAGGTCCGGAATGCCCAGCCAGACCTTCAGATCGGGAACGTAGGGCCCGCCATCGTCAAAGGTGAATTTTGCTCCGTCGTCGAAATTGAGGATATCCGGGTTGTAACTATCGATCACATCCTGGACGCGCAGCAGGAATTGCCGGACGAACTCCGGGCATGGGGTGTTCTTCTTGTGGGGTTTGCCGTTAAGTAACTGCGGATCCATTCCCTCCCACCACTTGCCTTTGCCGTCGGCGATCGTCTGCATTCCGTCGTAGGGAACTCCCGCAAAGGGTCCTGTTGTGTCGCTCTTATACCGTACAGGAAGAAACTCATCCCAGGTGCGATGCGGGGTTCCATGGTAGCTGACTCCGAAGCGCAACCCGTTTGCGCGGGCCACCTTTGCCCAGGTCCCGACGATGTCGCGCTTCGGGCCGACGTTCAACGCATTCCAAATCTGGTGCTTCGAATTCCAGCAATCGAAGTTATCGTGATGCGTGGCCAGGGAGACGAGATACTCCGCACCGGCGCGCTTGTAAAGCTTGACAAGCGCATCGGGGTCCCATCGCTCCGCCTTCCATAGATGGCAAATGTCCTTGTATCCGAACTGCGACGGGTGGCCGTATTGCTTGACGTGATACTCGTATTGGGGCGAGCCCTGGATGTACATATTCCGCGCGTACCAGTCTCCCTGTTCGGGGACACACTGCGGGCTCCAGTGCGCCCAGATTCCGAACTTGGCATCGCGAAACCAATCCGGGCAGCGATAGGACTTCAGAGACTCCCAAAACGGAAGGAAGGGGCCCTGTGGAGTCTCTCCCTGAAAGAAGGGCGAGTCTCCCATGGCATGAGCCATCCGGGCCAGCGCGAAGATCGAGAGGCCACCGGTGAAGAACGATCTGCGATTCATAGCTGCGCTTCTTCCTTTCAGAGATGCATGGACTTATTGGTCCGGCGGTCCAGATTCCAGTTATTTTACCATCCGAATCTCGGCGCCCCGGATCCATTTCCTGGCTCCCGCGCGGTCAGTACGTATCCTCCCGCCGCAGGCCGCAATAAAGCAGCACCACCTCGCACTCTTCGATGTCGTAGCGGAAACGGAATCTCCCCGACCGCAGCCGGTACTGTCCCTCGCCCGCCGGGACGCCTTCCAGTTTCTTGATGGGGTATTTGTGGCTCTTGTTGTGCGGGTCCAGCGACAGGATCGCGAGGGTTTCTTCAAACCGCTCCACAAGCTCGGGGTGCTTGGGAGCGAGTTTCTTCATCAGCCGGTCGAAGTGTGCCGTCGTAAGGACGGAGTACGCGGGCGTGCTCATCGGCTCTCTCGAATTACGCGGTCTTCCGTGCGGCGCTCCGCTTCAGCTCACCCAACAGCTTCCCGGCGGGCCGGGTCTTGCGCGCAACCTTATCCTTCGCGCTGCCCGCAATCGAGGCCTTGACCTTCACGTTGCGCAGTTCGAGATAGTCTTCCAGCTCATCGGCGGCCATGATGCCGATCACCGGAATCCCGTCCTTCTCCAGGATGAAGTACTCGTTCCCGTTGTGCGCCCGCCGCGCAATCTGCCCCAGGTTGATGCGCGCCTTGGTCATCGGAAGCCGGTTGATCGTAGTCATTGATGGCTATTGATTAACCTCATTCGAAAGCCTAGCACGTTTCTGTGGTTCAGGAGAATCGGTATTGCCCGCGGATCAACCGCCCGCGATCGCGCCGACTACCATCACCGGCTCGCGTCCCGCCGCGACCGCCTCCGGCAACTCGCTGTCCAGGCTCTCGTTCGACCAGTCCTCGCCGCAGACAAAGAAGCGCAGAAAGGCCCGGCGCTCACCGGTCTCGTAGGCGCGGATGGTGCCGCGCAGCACCGGGTAACGCACGTCGAGCGCATCGAGAACGCGGCGCAGCGTAACCGGCGCGGCCACACGCACCTGAGCCTCGCCGCTCACGCCGGCGAGGGTGCGCAGATGATAGGGGATCTCGACGCGGATTGCCGCGCCAGCCTCGGTCTCGGCGCTCATGGCAGGGTCTGCACCTCGACGCTGAGCACCGCCGGCAGGTCGCGCACGATTGCATCCCAGGTGTCGCCGCCGTCGGCCGAGGCGTACACCTGCCCCCCCGTCGTGCCGAAGTAGACGCCGCACTCGTCGAGCCGGTCCACGGACATCGCATCGCGCAGTACGTTCACGTAGCAGTTCTCCTGCGGCAGCCCGCGCGTCAGGGGCTCCCATTCGTTGCCGCCGGTCCTGCTGCGGTAGACGCGCAGCGCGCCGTCCAGCGGGAAGTGCTCGGAGTCGCTCTTGATCGGCACGACGTAGAGCGTTTCCGGCTGGTGCGCGTGCACGTCGATGGCGAAGCCGAAGTCGGTGGGCAGGTTGCCGCTCACCTCGCGCCAGTTCTCGCCCGCGTCGTCGGAGCGCATCACATCCCAGTGTTTCTGCATGAAGAGCACTCCGGGCCGCTCCGGGTGCATGGCGATGTGATGCACGCAGTGGCCCACCTCGGCCGCCGGGTCGGGGATGAAACTCGACACCAGCCCCTTGTTGATGGGCTTCCAGTTGGCTCCGCCGTCGTCGGTGCGGAAGGCGCCGGCGGCGGAGATGGCGATGTATATCCGCCCAGCGTCGGACGGGTCCAGAATCACCGTGTGCAGGCACATACCGCCGGCGCCCGGCTGCCACTGGGGTCCGGTACCGTGGCCGCGCAGGCCGGCCAGTTCGCTCCAGCTCTGGCCGCCGTCGGTCGATTTGAACAGCGCCGCGTCCTCGATGCCCGCAAAGACCGTCTCCGGGTCGGTCAGCGATGGCTCCAGGTGCCAGACGCGCTTGAACTCCCAGGGATGCGCCGTCCCGTCGTACCACTGGTGCGTGCCCGGCGTGCCTTCGTAGGCGAACTTGTTGTCCACCGGTGCCCAAGTCGCTCCGCCATCGTCCGAGCGCTGGACAACCTGCCCAAACCATCCGCTCGATTGGGAGGCGTAGATCCGGTTCGGGTCCGCTGGCGAACCCTTCACGTGGTAGATCTCCCAGCCGGCAAAGAACGGCCCGTTGACCTTCCACTCTCTGCGCGCGCCATCGGCCGTCAGCACGAATGCGCCCTTCCGCGTGCCCACAAGAACACGAACTCCGCTCATCTTCGTAACCTCCGCGATCCGCGACGGGGGAAAGGCCGACGGACCGCACGGGGAAATGTTTGCCTGCCGCGGGCGCGGGGCGCACCCAGAGGGCAATTGCGCTCATTGAAACAGAGATGGGCTGCCCGAAGAAAGAGGATTCGACTCCAACGGACGCGGGGAGGGGATTTCAGCTCCTGGGCGCGCTGCTGGGCCGCCAACTGGTCCGGCCAGCGGGGGGTGCAAGAGCGCCTCATGAACAAGTGGCATTTCGCAGCGCCCTTACGGGGCGCGAGGCTGCAATTGGCGCTCAACCCAGGACTGCGCTTCGCTTGTCCTGGGCTATTCTCGCGTCGCCGCTTCGGGGCGGGTGCAGCGCCGGCCCATTTATTTCAGCAGTAGCGCGCAATGGCGAGCCGGGCTGCTCCCCATGAACCGGACCAGTTGGGGGCCGTGCCTTCCCCGGTCCCCAACAGCGAGGGACCGGGGGCACCCTCCGGGGGCACCCTCATCGTGGTTTGGAAAAGCCATCGGGAGCGGGGCCGCCCGGCCAACCCGCCCAAGCACGACCAACGCCAGCCGCACCGCAGGTGCTTACAGCCGGCAGATCAGCAGTTCGCGTTCGTAGATCATCTCCGGCGGCAGGTGGTCGTGCAGGTCGATGAAGAGCTCTTCGTGGCCCATCACTTCGGCGCGCCAGAGCTTGCGATCGACGGTCTGCAGGTGCTCGAAGTCCTTTTTGCTGAACTCCAGCCCCTTCCACTCGAGGTCTTCGTAGCGCGGCATCCAGCCAATGGCCGACTCGCGCGCCATCGCCGAGCCATGCACGCGGCCCACAATCCACTTCAGCACGCGCATATTCTCGCCGAAGCCCGGCCAGATGAAGCGGCCCTTCGAGTCCTTGCGGAACCAGTTCACATGGAAGACGCGCGGCGTGGTGGAGAGCGAGCGCTGCATCTTGATCCAGTGACGGAAGTAGTCGCCCATGTGGTAGCCGCAGAAGGGCAGCATGGCCATCGGGTCGCGCCTCACTTTGCCCACCGTGCCCGCCGCGGCGGCCGTGGTCTCCGAGCCCATGGTCGCACCCATGTAGACGCCGGCCGACCAGTTGAAGGCCTGGTAGACCAGGGGCATGGTGGTCGAGCGCCGACCGCCGAAGATGAGGGCCTCGATACGGACGCCGTCGGGCGCCTCCCAGTCCGGGTCGATGGTGGGGCACTGGCGCGCCGGCGCGGTGAAGCGCCCATTCGGATGTGCGGCCTTGGCGCCCGTCTCCTTCGCAATCTCCGGGGTCCAGCGCTTGCCCTGCCAGTCCAGGCACTCGGCCGGCGGCTCGTCGGTCATGCCCTCCCACCAGACGTCGCCTTCGGGCGTGAGCGCCACATTGGTGAAGATGGTGTTGCGCGTCATCGTCTCCATGGCGCGCGGATTGGTGGCGTACGAGGTGCCCGGCGCGACGCCGAAGAAGCCCGCCTCCGGGTTGATGGCCCGCAGGTGGCCGCTCGCGTCCGGGCGAATCCAGGCAATGTCGTCGCCCACAGTCCAGACCTTCCAGCCGTCGAAGGCCTTGGGCGGCACCATCATGGCGAAGTTGGTCTTACCGCAGGCCGAGGGGAAGGCCGCGGCCACGTAGGTCTTCTCACCTTCCGGGCTCTCGACGCCGAGGATGAGCATATGCTCGGCCATCCAGCCCTCGTCGCGCGCCATGTTCGAGGCGATGCGCAGGGCGAAGCACTTCTTGCCCAGCAGAGCGTTGCCGCCGTAGCCCGAGCCGTAAGACCAGATCTCGCGCGTCTCCGGGAAGTGGACAATGTACTTCTCGTCGTTGCAGGGCCACGGCACGTCGGCCTCGCCCGGCGCAAGCGGCGCGCCCACCGAGTGCACGCACGGCACCACGCGCTTCTCGTCCTTGTCGATCTCGGCAAAGACCGGCAGGCCGATGCGGGCCATGATGCGCATGTTCACCACCACGTAGGCCGAGTCGGTCAGCTGCACGCCGATCTGCGAGAGCGGCGAGCCAACCGGACCCATGCTGAAGGGCAGCACGTACAGGGTGCGCCCGCGCATGGCGCCCTTGAAAAGCCCCTTGAGCTTGCGCCGCATCAGCCGCGGATCTTCCCAGTTGTTGGTGGGCCCGGCGTTGTCCTTCGAGAGCGAGCAGATGAAGGTCCGCTCCTCCACGCGCGCCACATCGCGTGGATCGGAACGGGCGTAGAAGCACCCGGGGCGCAGCTCCTGGTTCAAGCGCGTGAAGGTTCCCTTGGCCACCAGCTCGTCGCACAGCCGGTCGTACTCCTCCTGGGAGCCAGTAACCCAATGGATCGCGGCCGGGGTGAGCAGCTCGGCCATCTTCTCCACCCACCGCAGGAGGTGCTTGTTGCGCGTCGGCGGCGCAACGGCGCCGTTTCTGGATGCAGAGGATGCTATTAATCCGTGATCGATCATATTTTCCCCGAAGCTCCGAAGTCTCGCCGGCCGCGTCCGGCCGGTTTTAAGTGTCTCAAGTATAGGGCGAAGAGCACAGTACGGGAAACGGACGGGCCTTGGGGGCGTCCGTTCCGGACGCCGCACCGTTTCGTCCCCGGCTCAGGCGTGCAATTGGGCGCGGCGCAGGCCAGGGGCCAGTGTGCGCAGGAGCAACAGGGCAAGCAGGTAAGCGAACCCCGAGAAGAGAAACAGCGGTACGTAGCTGTGGGTCAGGTCCAGTATGTGGCCGGCAACCGGCTGGAAGATGGCCCCGCCCAGCGCCCCGGCCACCTGGCCGAAGCTCACCACCGTCCCCACGTGCTCGGCCGGAAACATGTCGGAGGCTGTGGTGAAGATATTCGCCGACCAGCCCTGATGTGCCGCCGCGGCCAGGCTCACCAGCCCTACCGCCAGCCACACCGAACCGATGCCGCCAGCCAGCGCGACCGGGACCACCATGCAGGCGCAGGTCAGCATTGCCGCCAGCCGCGCCGGCTTCAGCTTGAGGCCCAGGTGCATGTAGCCCCGCGGCAGCCAGCCGCCGCCCACGCTGCCCACCGTCGACATCAGATAGATGACGACCAGCGGCAGCCCCATGCGCGCCAGATTCATATGGAAGCGCGAACTCAGATACTGCGGCAGCCAGAAGAGAAAGAACCACCAGACCGGGTCGGTGAAGAACTTGCCCAGGATGAAGCCCCACGCCTGGCGGTAGCCGAGCAGACGCCACCATGGCAGCGCGCGGGTCGGCGGCGCCGTTACCACCTCGCCCTGGGTCCAGTCCATTGCCTCGGCCGGCTTGCGGTAGCGCACCGACCACCAGACGATCCACATCGCGCTGAAGATGCCGGTGACCAGGAAGGCCGCCCTCCAGCCAAAGTGCAACGCCACCCAAGGCACCGCCAGCGGAGCCACTATCGCCCCCAGGCTCGAGCCCGAGTTGAAGATGCCGGTGGCCAGCGAGCGCTCGCGGGGCGGGAACCACTCGGCCGTGGCCTTAATGGCGGCGGGAAAGTTGCCGCTCTCGCCCAGCCCCAGAAAGAAGCGCGCCACGGCAAAGCCGACGACCGAGCGCACCAGCGCGTGAGCCATCGCCGCCAGGCTCCAGAGGCCGGTGACGATCGGGTAGCCGCGGCGGCAGCCCACCCGGTCGACGAAGCGCCCGGCAAAGATGACGCCCAGCGCGTAGGCCACCTGGAAGGCCGCCAGCACGTTGCCGTACTGCGCGTCGGTCAGGTTGATCGAGGTCTCGACATGGGGCCAGCCCGGCAGCAGCGGTTCCAGGTGCAGCGTGGCGCCGTTCAGAATCGGCTTCAGGATCGACAGCACCTGCCGGTCCATGTAGTTGATCGTGGTGGCCACAAAGAGCATGGCGCAGACGGTCCAGCGGCCTTTGAGCGCTGGCGGCTCGCCCAGCGGGTCCAATGGTTCCGGCGCTTCGTTGGCACGGCTCATGCTGTGGTAGTCCGTCCTTTTACCAGTCGGTCAGGGTTCCGTCGAGCTTGCGATTGATGGGCAGATAGGCGCGCTGGTAGGGGTACTTCGCCGCCAGCTTCTCGTCCAGGTCCACGCCCAGCCCAGGGGCGCTGCCGGGATGCATCGCACCGTCGCGGTAGAAGTAGTTGTGCGGAAAGACGGCGTCGGTCTCTTCGTTGTGCGGCATCAACTCCTGGATGCCGAAGTTATGAATCGCGAGATCGAAGTGCAGCGCCGCCGCCATGGTCACCGGCGACAGGTCCGTGGCTCCGTGAAAGCCGGTGCGCACGTGATACATGGCGGCAAAGTCCGCGGTCTTTTTCAGATGCGTCAGCCCGCCCCCGTGCACAATGGTCATGCGCAGGTAGTCGATCCACTGGTTGCGGATCAGGTCGTGCGCATCCCAGACCGTGTTGAAGACCTCGCCGACAGCGATGGGCGTGGTGGTGTGCTCGCGGATGACGCGGAAACCCTCCTGCAGTTCGGTCGGAACGGGGTCCTCCATCCAGAAAAGGTGAAAGGGCTCCAGTTCCCTGCCCAGCCGCGCGGCTTCGACGGGCGTAAGGCGGTGGTGGCAGTCGTGGAGCAGGTGCAGCTCCTCGCCGAAGCGCTCGCGCACCTTGGCGAAGAGCCGCGGCACGTGGCGCAGATAGTGCTCGGTGGACCACTCGGCCTCGGAGGGCAGCCCGCGCTCGGCCGGCTCGTAGCGTCCAGCGCCCTTGGCGATGCCGTAGGCCGTCTTCAGCCCCGGAATCCCGCTCTGCACGCGGATGGCCCTGAAGCCCATCTCCATGTGCCGCGCCACGTCGTCCAGGGCCGCTTCGGTGTCGGCGCCGTTGGCGTGCGCGTAGACCAGCACGCTTTCGCGGCTGCGGCCGCCCAGCAGGTTATAGACCGGCGTGTCCAGCGCCTTGCCCTTGATGTCCCAGAGCGCCACGTCGACCGCCGCGATCGCCGCCATGGTCACCGGCCCGCGCCGCCAGTACGCGCCGCGGTAGAGATAATGCCAGATGTCCTCGGTCTCGAAGGGGTCGCGGCCGATGAGACAGGGGATGAGGTGCTCGTTGAGATAGGCGACGACGGCGAGCTCGCGCCCATTGAGCGTGGCGTCGCCAAGGCCGTAGATGCCTTGATCGGTTTCGATCTTCAGCGTGACGAAGTTCCGGCCCGGGGAACAGACATTCACGCTTGCGTTGGTGATTTTCATGGCACAACCTCGTCCCGGCCAGCTTTCAGCTTTCAGCCTTCAGCCCCTTCTTCCCGGCATCCAGCCTTGGCCTGTACACCACAAAACCTCAATCGAGTCCCCGATCCCTCAACAGGCCGTCGTGAAAGTGCAATTCGTTGAAAAGCATCCCTCAGGGGCTTCTATGAGACGGCTGGTATTGTCAAGGTTTTTGTCGTTGTTTTTGCATTTGCTTTTTCCTTAGTGGCGTCTTTTGCTTTTGCATTTGCTTTTGCATTTGCTTTTGCCTTTCG
>JBAVMZ010000365.1:0-8238 GCA_049690595.1 Occallatibacter sp.
GCTGTGGCCGTGGTGAGCGACCTGCTGGCGCTGGCGCACGGCTCGCGGCGAGTGGAGATTCCCTCGGCGCCGGCAAAGTTGACCGCGGAGTTCGAGGTGCCGCACTACATCCGGTTCCTGGTGAACGACAAACCGGGAATCATTGCCGACATCACCATCGCGCTGGCCACCGAGCACATCAACATCCGCGCCATTGTGCAGAAGACCGGATACCCGGCCCATGCGCTGCCCTTTGTGATGACCGTGGAACCGTGCAAGAGTTCGGCGCTGAAGCGCGCCCTCGAATGCCTGCGCGGCAAGGACTACCTGATCGAGGCCCCGCTGGACCTGCAGATGCTGGAGTAGCAGGGATCAGCGAACAGGGGTCAGGGATCAGCGGACAGGGCTCAGAACATCTCTCCAATTGGAGCCGAGTCCATCCTGTCGTCGATAGCCATTGCCAATGCCTGCAAGAACTTGTAGCGCTGGCCTCCTGGCCGGCTGTAGCGTGGGCCTCCCGGCCCACGCTCGCTCTCGACCAATAGGAGAGAAGCTCTAACAGAGTGGTAGCCGCGACCGAACCGGGGTGGGAAGACTGACTCGGCTCAGGTCCTCGACTTTTCTGGCGCCGGCCCAGTCGATTCGCGGATGACCAACTCCGGCGCCATCACAACCTCGGCGGGGAACTCGCGCTCGCGGTCGGCGATGCGGGCCAGCAGGACCTCCGCGCCGCGCTTGCCCATCTCCATCAGCGGCTGGCGGACGGTGGTGAGGGCCGGGGTGGCGTAGGCGGCGGAGATGATGTCGTCGAAGCCGACAACGGAGACGTGGCCGGGGACGGAGAGCCCGGCGTCCTTGAGGGCGCGGATGGCGCCGATCGCGGCGATGTCGTTGAAACAGAATACGGCGGTGAAGTCGCGCGATTTCTCGAGCAGCGCCTGCATGGGCTTGAAGCCGATCTCGGGGGTCATGGGGTGCTGGCCGGTCTTCATGGACCAACTGGCGGCGTCGATGCGGATGACCAGGGCGGGGTCGATCTTGAGGCCGATCTCGCGGGCCACCTGCTGGATGGCCTCCCAGCGGTATTCCGAGTCCGGGATGGCGCGCGGGCCGCGCATGAAGGCGATGCGGCGATGGCCGAGCGAGTGCAGATGCGTGAGAGCCTGCTCGACGGCGCTGTGGTGGTCGAGGACGATGTTGGTGACGTTGGCGACGGCCGAGTGGGCGGAGATGGCGACCACCGGCACGGGGACGGAGATGTGCTCGGCCGGAGTGTTCAGCAGCAGAAAGCCGTCGACGGCGCGCTCGACCAACATGCGGGGGTACTTCTCGATCAGCTCGCGCTTCCATTCGTGGCAGGCGGTGAAGTAGAAGTAGTGGGCGTCGGTGAGCTCCTGGACGACGCCGCTCATGACGCGGGTGAAGTAGCCCTCGGAGAGGTCTGGGGCGAGGACGCCGACGGACATGGACTTGCTCTGGCGCAGGGAGCGGGCAAAGTAGTTGGGCCGGTAGTTGAGGCGCTTGGCGGCCTCGAGCACCCGGTCGCGGGTCTCCTGCGGGATGGAGCGGGCCGAGGGCGAGTTATTCAGGACCAGCGAAACGGTGGTCTGCGAGAGTTCCAGATGCTCGGCGAGCATTCGGAGGTTGACGTGTCCGGGCGGCGTGGAGAGCTTTCCCTTGGCCATAAAGGATGTTGTAGCACGTTTTTCATAAGGGGGAAACGGTGTTTCCTTATAAATCAATCGATTTTCTAAGGCATTTCCGCGGAACGGAAGCGAGAGAGTAACGGTGCGGCGGGAAACACGCCGCTCCCCGGCGGCGTAGTGCCGCCGGGGAGTGGGGTCGGTTACTCGACTGGGCGCAGCGGAGCCGGGTTGGGCGCGTGGATACGGTTGACGCCCGCGACGAGCGGCCAGTCCCGGCCGTTCAGGCGGAATGTGCCGGTGAGCGTGCCGGGGAGGGTGACGACCGCGTCGAGGGCATCGGAAGTGCGGTGGTATTCGACCTTGATTTCGCCCTGCGGGTGCGGGTAGCTGGCGGTGAGCGAGGGCTGCGCGCCCAGGTGCGGGGCGATGCGGACCGTGGCGAAGCCGGGGCTGGCCGGCTCGATACCGGCGACGAGGGTGAGCAGGTCGTAGATAGGGTGCGCGGTCCAGGCGTGCGAGTCGGAGCGCGTGGGCTCGGGCGTCTCCGGCCACGTGCTGAAGTGGAGCGGAAGGAGTTTGCGCCAGGGCGTGAGCGAGCGCAGGTATTCGTCGCCCAGTCCGGCATGGTCGAGGGCGCGGGCGAGATAGAAGCGGAAGTAATAGCTGGCGCTCATCACGCCGTCCGGCGTGGTTCCCGGCTCGATGGCGAGCAGGCGCCCGAGCACCTCGGCCTGGCGGTCCCGCGGGATGACATCGTAAAGGACGGCAAGGATGTTCGACTGCTGCGAGAAGACCTTCTTCCCCGGGTTGTCGGCGAGCAGGCTGCGGCCAGTGTCCCAGCACTGGTTGTAGATGCCGGAGCGCACATGGGCAGCGCGTTCCGCGTAGCGGGTAGCCAGGACGGGGTCGCCCAGGCCCTTTTCCAGCGCGGCGGCATCCTCCAGCGCGCCCAGGTATTCGAGGGTAGTCGCACAGGACTCGCCATTGGCGGCGTAGGTGGGGATCTCCTGCTTTTCGCCCACCCAGTCGACGAAGCTCCACCAGGGCGTCTGGCGCAGCAGCCCGTCGGGTTGCTCGTAGCCGGCGAACCAGCCGAGGACGGCGCGCGTGCCGGGCAGCGAGGCGCGGACCGGCTCCGGGTCGGGCCGGTACATCCACCAGTCGCGAAGCATTCCGATGTAAAGCAGCGAGAAGGTGGGGATGTTCTGCGACAGCATGGAGGGGTAGCGGGAGCGCGTAATCCCCTCCGGAATGCGGGAGTGGTCGAAGGCCTCGATGGCTTGGCGGGCCAGGCGGTCGTCGCCGGCGACGGCGTAAGAGATCAGCGCCTGCACGCGGGTGTCTCCGATGTACTGGAGCTGCTCGTAGTAGGGAGTGTCCATGTACGTTTCGTGGGCGTCCAGCCGGGCGGTGCGCCAACTGATCTCCCAGATTTTGGCGAGTTCGGGGTCGGGCGACTCGAACTTGGCGCGCTCCTCGAAGGGATAGGCGGTGAAGCTGGCGGCGAGGGATTCCAGGGTGAGCGGTTCGGCGGCGGTTTCCACATCGATTTGCAGGTACCGCCAGGTGCGCCACCAGAGCGGCTCGAAGCTGCGATGCGGGCCGCCGTCGGGCAGAATCAGGTCGCTGATGCCGATGGCGGTGCGGCCGGCGACCTCGTCGCGGTCGCCCTTGTGCTGGTCTTTGTCGTAGAGCGCTTCGGCGTAGGTGAGCCTGATCCGGGCCCCCTTGCCGCCCGAGAAACTCAGGCGCGGGTATGCAGTGGTCAGGGTTCTCCGGTCGAGCAACACACGCCAATGAATGCCAGCTGGCACCTTGGCTGGTTGGTCAGGAAACTTATCCAGCTCTTCGGCCCCTGGAGGGTTATGCTCCTGGTTCTGAACCCTGACCAGCTGGCCCGCGCTTGCCGGCGCGTACTCCATCGGCGGCAACCGGTCCGGCACCAGCCCCCAGAAGTTCGGCGAGTCGGAGTCGGCGGCCGAGGCCGCATGGGCCGAGTTCTCGTAAATGCTCTCGCGCATGGGCGACACAGCGGCGACCCAGTTTCCGGTCGGCGCGCCCGGCTCCTGCCAGCTCCAGTCGTATTTCGCCGCATCCAGCTCCTCGCCCGTGCCCGACGCCATGTAATCCCAGAAACCGTTGACGGTGCGGGGGATAGGCCGCTGTCCGGGCTCGAGCTCGACCTCCCAGCCCTTCGGCGTGCTGATATCCGCCTCGCCCGTCGCCTCGCTTTCGAGCAGAAAGGCGGTGCGATCGGTAATCTGGGCCACCGGGGCGTAGATGCCGAAGTTCCAGACGGTGGCGGTGACCAGATTCGGGCCGCCGTGCAGCAGCGGAGCCAGGTCGAAGCGCTCGTAGCGCCAGTGGCCCAGGTCGCCGCGGGCCGGGCCGTCGCCAGCGCGGCGTCCGTTGACGTAGAGGACGAAGCGGTTGTCTGCGCTGACGCGAACAATGTAAGAGGCCGGCGCCTGGTCCAGCGTGAGCGCGCGGCGGAAGTGCAGGACCGCCGCTTCCTTGAGCGGAACGGTCGGCTGCGTGATCCAACTCGCCTTCCACGGCCGCTGGGCCGGGTCGGGCGGCGTGGCCTGGGCCAGGCAGGCCGCAGGCAGAAGGGAGAGGGCAAGCAGGAGGGCGAGTCGGCTGGCAAGAGGGCGCATGGCAGGGTACCTCGGTCAATCCAGGTCCCCAGCTTACCGGATTCGCAAACCAATGAGGAAATCTATTCTCTATGAGCCCACCCCTGGGCCCCGTGGCGGCGGGGAGAATTCAGGGAGCGGCGGCGGGCAGGCCAGGACTCGGGTATGGGTTCCGCTCCCTATGCGTCTGATTTTGCAGTCTTGTAACCTGACGTTCACATTTTCCCGGTAGCCTGTTGTACGTGACCGCCAACGGCCCTGAGATTCGTTTCACCCAAGCACAATTCACTCCCGAGCCGGATTCAGGCGGCGGGCAGGACGCCGCGCAACCGGTCCAGCACGAGCACTCCGCCGTCAGGAAGTACCTGCTCTCGCAGGGGAACTCCGCGATTGCCGATGCCAGCTTCCACTGGCTCATGGTCCTGTGCGCGCTGACGATTTTCGGCATCGTGGTGCTGATAGCCGTGGAGTTGTGGGATCGCTCGCAACTGGCGTGGCACAAGTTCGGCCTGAACTTCTTCTTCCACACCTTCATCGATTCGTATACCGGCCAGCCCAACTACTGGGACCCGGTGAACGGGCACTTCAGCGCGCTTCCGTTCATCTACGGCACGCTGGTCTCGTCGTTTCTGGCGCTGCTGCTGGCCGTGCCGCTGGCGATCGGCGTGGCGGTCTTCCTCACCGAGATGTGTCCCGGGCCGCTGCGCGCGCCGCTGGCCTTCCTCACCGAGTTACTGGCCGCCATTCCCAGCGTCATCTACGGCATGTGGGCGGTCTTCATCCTGATTCCGCTGTTGCGCGAGCACATCAACCCGTGGCTGATCAGGCTGCTGGGCTGGACGGGCTTCTTCGGCGACGACAACCCAACCGGTCTGGGCTTTGTGGCCGCAGGCATCATTCTGGCCATCATGATTTTGCCCATCATCAGTTCGTTGACGCGCGAGGTGATGACGGCCGTGCCGCACTCGCAGCGCGAGGCGGTGCTGGCGCTGGGCGCCACGCGCTGGGAGATGATCCGGATGGGCGTGCTGCGCAACGCGCGCATCGGCATTGTGGGCGCCATCATTCTGGGCCTGGGCCGCGCGCTGGGCGAAACCATGGCCGTGACCATGGTGATTGGCAACAGCGCCGAGATTCACCGCTCGCTGCTGTCGAACGGCGCTTCGATGGCGTCGGTGATTGCCAACGAGTTTGCAGAGGCCGCCGACAACCTGCACCTGAGCGCGCTGATGGAACTGGGCCTGGCGCTCTTCGCGGTCACCATCGTCGTGAATGCGTTTGCACGCCTGCTGGTGTGGGCGGTGACGCGCGGGGCGCCGGCAAGAGGGCATTGAGAGGCTAGGGAGTCAGGGATTAGGGATTAGGGACCAGGGGCTGGTGACGGGCGGGAAGGACGAGGGAGTCGGGATTGCGGACAGAGAATAATGGGCGGTCGCAATGGCGGGCGGTGGTGGACGGGGCGGCCACGGGGCTGGCGGTGCTGTCGACCCTGCTCGTGGTGGCGCCTTTGGTGGCCATCTTCGTCTACCTGCTGTACAAGGGCGCCAGCTCGCTGAGCTGGGACTTCTTTACCAAGGTGCCGAAACCGGTGGGCGAGAGCGGCGG
This sequence comes from Occallatibacter sp., assembly GCA_049690595.1. Taxonomy (GTDB): domain Bacteria; phylum Acidobacteriota; class Terriglobia; order Terriglobales; family Acidobacteriaceae; genus Telmatobacter. The sequence continues at coordinate 5,867 of JBAVMZ010000365.1, forward strand.
CGGCATGGCCAACGCCATCGTCGGCTCGGGGATTCTGCTGGGAGTGGGCAGCCTGATTGGCGTGCCGATCGGCATCGCCGGTGGCATCTATCTCTCCGAGTTCGGTCGCGGCACCAAGCTGGCCAACGCCATCCGTTTCACCGCCGACGTGCTGAACGGCGTGCCCTCGATCGTGATGGGCATCGCCGCTTACTCGCTGGTGGTGGTGCCGATGGGCCACTTCTCGGCCTTCTCGGGCGGCGTGGCGCTGGGCATCATGATGATTCCCACGGTCTGCCGGACAACCGAGGAGATGCTGCTGATGGTGCCGGACGCGGTGCGCGAGGCCGCGCTGGCGCTGGGCGTTCCCAACTGGCGCTCGACCCTGGCCATCACGGTGAAGACCGCATCGCCGGGCATCATCACCGGCTGCATGCTGGCCTTTGCGCGCGTGGCCGGCGAGACGGCGCCGCTGATCTTCACCGCCTTCGGCAACGCGTACTGGAGCACCGGCCTGAACCGCGAGATCGCCGCGCTGCCGCTGCAGATTTACGTTTACGCGCTCTCGCCGTACGACGAGTGGCACCGGCTGGCGTGGGCGGGCGCGCTGGTGCTGATTGTTTTGATTGTGCTTGCCGTTTCGCTGGTCCGCTATGTGACCAGCCGCGGAGTTCTGAAAGGGGCGAGTTAGAGTGGGCGTCGGCATCGATGTTATCAACCTGAATGCGTGGTACGGCACCAACCACACGCTGCAGGACATCAACCTGCACATCCCCGCCAACCATGCGACGGCGCTGATCGGGCCGTCGGGGTGCGGCAAGAGCACGTTTGTGCGCTGCATCAACCGCATGCACGAAACCAACCCCATCGCCCGCGTCACGGGCACGGTGCGCATCGGCGAGATGGACATCTATGCCGACGCCAAGCCGGTGGCCATTCGCCGCCGCATCGGCATGGTCTTCCAGCGGCCCAACCCTTTTCCTACGATGTCGATTTACGACAACGTGGCCGCGGGGCTGAAGCTGAACGGCTATGCCAACCGCCACGCGCTGGACGAGATCGTGGAGCGCTCGCTGAAGAACTCGGCGCTTTGGGACGAGGTGAAGGACGACCTGAAGAAGAAGTCCGGCGCCAGCCTCTCCGGCGGCCAGCAGCAGAGGTTGTGCATTGCCCGCGCGCTGGCCGTCGACCCGGAGATTCTGCTGATGGACGAGCCGGCCTCGGCGCTCGACCCGGTCTCGACCTCGAAGATCGAGGACTTGATCTTCCAGCTCAAGTCGCAGTACACGATCGTAATTGTGACGCATAATATGCAGCAGGCCGCGCGCGTGGCGGAGAAGACGGGCTTCTTCCTGAACGGCCGCCTGGTGGAGTTCGATTTCACGCACAAGATCTTCACCAATCCCAGTGACAAGCGCACCGAGGATTACATCACGGGCAGGTTCGGATGACGCGGATACGGTTTCAACAGAACCTCGACGAGTTGAAGGAACAGTTGTTGGTGATGGCCGGGCTGGCCGAGCAGTCGATCCAGCGAGCCATTGAAGCCTACCGGGTGCGCGATCTTTCGATCTGCGACCTGGTGAGCCGCTCGGAGCTGGCCATCAACCGGCTGGAGCGGGATATCGACCAGGCGGCGCTGGACCTGCTGGCGATGGAGCAGCCGATGGCCATCGACCTGCGCTTCATTCTGAGCGTGATCAAGATCAACGCGGACCTGGAGCGGGTGGGCGACTCGGCCAAGGGGATCTCCGACCGCGTCCGAGTCATGGACCAGATGGCGGCGGTCGACCTGCCGGTGGATATTCCGCGGATGGCGGCGCTGGCCGCCGACATGGTGCGGCGAAGTCTGCAGGCTTTCATCGACGGCGACGCCGAGCTGGCGCGCCACGTGCTCACCATGGATGACGCGGTGGACGCGATGAACAAGGCGGCCTACCGCGCGCTCACCAAGGTGATGGAAGAGCAGAGCCAGATTGCGCCGCAGGCGCTAAACGCGCTGATGATCTCGCGGGCGCTGGAGCGGGTCGCCGACCACGCGACGAACATTGCCGAGGACGTGATCTTCTGGGTGCAGGGCGACGACGTGCGTCACCACAAGAGCGTGAAGGCAGGCAAGGAAGAGAAGGAACCCAAGGCCGGTGCCTGACGCTGGTCGGTCCGGGATCGAGGGGCGCGCCTACCACCCAGCAGCGCCGCGCCGCCCACCAAAGAGTAGCGCCGCCCACCAAAGAGTAGCGCCAGCCACCAAAGAGTAGCGCCGGCCACCAGAGAGTAGCGCCAGCCACCAGAGAGTAGCGCCAGCCACCAGAGAGTAGCGCCAGCCACCAGAGAGTAGCGCCAGCCACCAAAGAGTAGCGCCGGCCTCCCGGCCGGCTGTAGCGTGGGTCTCC
>JBAVMZ010000366.1:0-12894 GCA_049690595.1 Occallatibacter sp.
CCGCAAGAACAAGAGCAGCCAGGCCGCGCAACCCGCGCAACAGGCACAGCAGCCGCAAGCACAGAGCCCCGCGCCTCCCGCGCCTCAGCCACCGCCGCCGCAGCAGCCCAAGCAGGCCGGCCAGGGCGGCCAGCAACAGGGCCGCAAGAAGAAGAAGTTCGTCCAGAAGACCCAGAAGCAGCAGCCGCAGGCCCAGCCCGGTAACAGCGTCCACGCACCGGCGCAGAGCAAACGCAAGAGCAAGCAGAAAGGCCCGCGCGAGTTTGTCGGCCCCATGGACCACAGCTACCGGGTGGCCAACGGCAACGTGGCCGACTCGCCTCCCTCGACCATCCAGTTGGGCGGCAACGGCGGAGGCGGCTACTACTCGGAGCCCTACTCGCCGCAGCCGCCAGCTCCCGTGCGCCACGATGCGCCGACCCGCATCTTCTGCTTCATCGAGGATCTCTTTTTTCTGGCCAAGATCAACGAGACCGCCCGCAAGCTGGGCGTCAAGGTGGAGTTCGTCAAGGCTCCGGACAAGGAGCTGGTGGCGCGGCTGACCGAGGCGCCGGAGAACGAGCGCCCCACTCTGCTCGTCTTCGACCTGAACAACGCCAACGCCAAGCCGATGACGATGATTCCCAAGTTCAAGTCCAAGCTGAAGAAGGCGACTTCGATTATCGGGTTCCTTTCGCACCTGCAGGGCGACCTGAAGATGAAGGCCATCGAGGCCGGCTGCGACACCGTCATGCCGCGCTCAGCCTTCTCGCAGAGCCTGCCCAACCTCCTGCGCCGCTACGGCCTAGAGGAGGAAGAGGAATACGCGCCGCAGCCGATGTAAGGCGTGCGCGAATACCTGACCAGACAGGGCGTCCGCTGCGGCGGTCGCCCTCACTTTTTGTCGTCAACAAGGTTTGCCGACCCGCGATGGATGTGACTCCGGGCGCCCCACTCTTCCAGCGGAAGGGCGGGAGAGCACGATGGCCGACTGCGCCCGCGCTCTCCCGCCACAACTGAGGCTGCCCTCCGCGTTGCGCTACTTCGAGACCGTGCCCACCAGCGTCAGCTCGATCTCGACATCCTTGGCAACTTTCAGAATGAAGATGCTAGGGTCCTTCAGCCCCCACTGCACGTACGGCACGGTGAAGCGCCCTCTCGCCGTCAGGTTCGACCCGTCGGCGTGGAGTTGCATCGGGACGGCGATCTCGTGCGCGGCGCCGTGCAGCGTGAAGACTCCCGTCACGTGGATGGTCGAGTCGCCCGAGGCGGCGATCGCGCCGGTGTAGCTCTTCGGCGCGAAGGTCACCTCGGCGAACTTCGCCGACTCCAACACATCCGACTGCATCTTCTTGTCGCGGCCCTTGTCGCCGCTCTCGCCGCTGAGTGCCGAGACCACCACGGAGCCGGAGATGGACCCTGCGCCCGGGTCGAATTCGATTGCGCCGCTGGCCACGTGGAAGGTCCCGTGCACCGAGTGCGCGTTGCCGCCGAGCGCAAAGGTCACCTGGCTCGAGTCGGGGTTGATGGTGAACTTCTGGTGTTGCGCAGGCGCCTGGGCCGCCAGCGCGAGGGAAAGTGCAAGGAAGATGGCCTGTGCGAGTCTCTTCATTCTTCGCTCCTATTGGGATTGGCTGTTGGATGGGGTCTGGCCCGGCTGCGCAATACGCCGCGACAACCAGAGGCCAAGGGAAGAAACCTGACGATCGGACAGATACTCGTGTCCGGGCATATCCGTGGCGGCGATGCCGAACTTCGCGATCCGCGCCAGCCGGACAACGCGCTCCTCCGGGGAATCCGAAGTGGCCATTTGCCGGAAAGGTCCGCTGACCAGGTCGGTCGGCTGGCGGCGAAAACGGTCGCTCCACGCTCGCCGCGTGACGCCGGCAGGCTCATGGCAGGTGGCGCAGTGCCGGTTGTAAAGCTGCTCGCCTTCGGCCGCCGAGGCCTGGCCGAGCGCCTGCGGGGCAGGCCGCCAGCCGGCAATCGCGGCCGTCCGGCTGCCCGGGTCGGCCGGTCGCAGGCTGCCGAGATAAGCCACCAGGTCGTCGCCGCGGCCGTCGCGGAAGAGCACCGCGAACGAAGGCATGATGGACGCCCCGCTGACCTCCCGCGGATCAAGGAAGTGCGCCTTGAGCCAGAGCGGCGAGCGGCGCAGGCCCACCTGCGTCAGGTCCGGACCCTGGCGCCGGTTGCCGATCAGCGGCGGATGCTGGCTCCGCAGCTCCTCGATGGTCTCCACCGGCCCCCACATCGCCACATCCGGCGAGTTTGGCCGCACGTACTGCGAGTGGCAGTGGATGCATCCCTCAGAGATATACACCTGCCGCCCGCGCTCCACCGCCGAGAGAGCGCCCGGCGCGTCACTGGCCAGCAGCGCGCGGTCTGCCGCGTAGGCCGCTGCCAGCAGGCCGGCCACAAGCAGCAGTTCGCGCCTGCGCCTCTTCCAGAGCCAGTGCACCTGCAGCAGCATCACCACGGTTCCCGCGGCGGCAACAAAAACCGGAGGCACCTGGCCAAGCTTCTGGGCCATGCCGATTCCCATCGCCGATCCGGCCCAGCCGGCCACCGCATAGAGCCAACCCGCCATGCGGCCCCGCTCCGCCGCCGAGGCTGCCGGCGCCAGCAGAGAAGGGAAGGCGACCAGCGCCACCGAATAGAGCGAGACCCCCAACGGATACGCCAGCGAAGCAAGCAGGCTCCCCCCGGGGCCGGCCAGCAGCAGGCAGGCCGCGGCCAGCGCCACAAAGGCCGCGCCAAGCACAACAATCAGGCCCTTCCGCCGCAGCAGCACCGCGCTGGCCAGCGCAGCCGCCAGGTGAAGGATGCCGTTCACCCACAGGTGCACGGTTCCGCTCCAGGTTCCGGCCTTCAGCGCGGCGGTGTTCTGGATGATGAAGAACGCCGCCGAATCCAGCCACACCAGCGCGGCAAAACCGGCGAGGATGACCACGAACCGAAGCCCGCCGCGCCGGGGCCGCACAGCACTTCCGTGCGCGGCCACCGCGGGCCTGGCGGCAATCAACACGCCGGCCATCGCGCACAAGACGGCAACAATCGCCTGCACCTGGGGCGCAGCGGTAAACAGCGGCGGAGCATTGCAGGCGAGATACCCCACGCCCGTACCCAGCCCCGCCACCAGCAGCGGATTCGCCGCTCCCGCATAGGCGCTCAAATGCGTCGCCAGCGTCACGGTGACAATCCCCAGCCCCGCGCCGATGAGAAACGACACGACGATGGCCGTGGGCGGATTCAGCGGCAGCAGCGAGAGAAACGCAGCGAGCGCCGAGACGGCAAACCCGGCGCGCAAGCGCACCGCCGGCTCCGGCCACAGCTTCCACCGCGGCGTCAGCAGGCTCAGCAGGACGCCGCCGACGGCCATCGCCGCCATCACCGTCTTCAGGTGCGCGGCGGCCAGCCCCAGCTCGTCCAGCCGCTTCAGAAAAGCGAACTGCGCGAAGATCAGAAAGTAGACATACGAGCAGGCAACCAGTGCCGCACCGCGCCAACCCTCCCTCAGCCACTTAACGTTCCACATAGGCCAGCCACCCCCTTCGCAAACCCACTGCCTGAACCAGAACACAGAATCCGTCCGTCGCCGCCACCGTCAGCCACCCGCCCTCCAGCCCGCCTGAGGCAACCTGCCAGAGCACAAAGGCCGCAACACAGGCACGCGGAATCGCGGTCAGCAGCCAGACCTCCTCAAGGCGCAGGCGGTTCCCTCCACTCGCCATCAGCGCGACGCCATACAGGCAGCTCAGGCCCACGGCCAGCACAAAGGCGCCGATGTAAGAAAGAAAGACCCCCGCGCCCGCCGGCGCACGCAGACCCATCAGGCCGAGCGCGAACCCGGGCGCCGCCACCAGCAGGGTCCCCGTCAGCGTGTCCGACAGCCCGAAGCAAACCTGGTAAAGAAGCAACAGTCTTCGCCTCATGCCGCCTGCTCCTGTTCCGTGCGCGGAAGGGTAACCCGCGGCCCGCGCAGCACGGTGTTCGCGTCCAGCAGCCAGTCCAGCGACGCCAGCAGCATCGTCACGCCGGTGGCCAGCCGCAAACCGTATAGCGCATTCCGCAGGAGGCTGGGGACGATGGTGAACGCCGGGTCGAAGCCCTCGCGCCAGCCCGCCACGGTCATCAGCACCACGTAGGCGATGACGGCGCCGTTCCAGGCCACGAACGAACGCGTGCGGTTGAAGATCCATCCATCCTCGCCGGCCAGTTGTACCACCACCAGGACGATGAGGCTCGACGTGAAGCCCGCCATGGCCACGAACGAATGTGCCACCAGGCCGTCCGTGAACTTCATGTGGTCGAGCACGCCGGGCAGAAAGGAGACCCAGCCGGTGACGACCAGCGCCGCCCACCACCAGAGAAGCGCCTTCCGCCAGCGGCGCGTGTTCGTGTTCCACGCAAACGCTTTGTAGTACGCGGGCGCGATGGGAAGCCACACCAGCAGACTGCCCAGGCTCAGATACTGGGACGGCACGCGATGGCTGATGTCGTCGCTGCCCAGCGAAATGCACAGCACTGTTTCCGCCGCCAGAATCAGCCACGCGAGCCCCACAATCCCCGCCCGCTCCGGCTTGCGCCGCGCCACGCCGAGGGGAAGCATCAGCAGGATTCCCACAATGCCCAGAGACGACTCAAGCTGGCTGGCGCCGGTTGGGCCGCCGGTATCCGGATTCACCGGCGGGTAGAAGCCCGGGTTGGGCGCGCGGTAGATGACCAGCGGAACCAGCAGCAGGATCAACAGCCCGGCGGCCTTTGCCGCCCGTGCAGCCGACTTGCCGCTCCCTTCCTGTCTCCAGTTGCGCGCCATTCCCGCTGCCAGCAGAACCCAGAGAGCCATCAGCGCCAGCGGAAAGAAGACCCGCGCGTAGCCGTTCCAGTCGAGGAAGAGCTTGCCGCTCGAGAAGCCTGAGAGCCACGAAAGCGAACCGATGCCGAGCGCAGCCGACCACGCCCAGAGCACCGGCCGGCACCAGGGCGCCAGCGCGCCGCGATCGGCGCCGTAGACGCGGAAGAGAAACCCCACCAGCGGCAGGCTGGTCCAGCCGAAGAGCATCAAGTTCATGTGAACCATCACCCATCGCCCGTACGTCCACTCTCCCAGCCCGCGGTTCAGCACGGGAAACAGCAGAAGGACCGCCAGCAGAACGCCCACCGCGTTGGCAAAGACCAGCCAGAAGAGCCCATGCAGGGCCGCATCCAGCACGGGAGTCTTGTCCCACGCGTGGGCCGCTCTCTTATTCAGCCATTGCCTGCTCACAGATTCTCCCGTCGTGCATCTCCAGCAACCGGTCGCAGCGCGCCGCCAGGCCGCGATCGTGCGTGGCCATCACCAGCGCCGCGCCCTGCTGCGCCGCCAGTTCGAGCAGCAGTTCGAAGACAACCGCGCTCGATTGCTCGTCGAGCGAGCCGGTCGGCTCGTCGGCCAGAAGAATCCGCGGCCGGTTCATCAGCGCGCGGCAGATCGCCGTCCGCTGCCGTTCGCCGCCGGAGAGCTTCTGAATGCGGTGATGGAGCCGATGGCTCACTCCCGTCCGTTCGGCCAGTTCCTCGAGCCGCGCCATTGCCGCGCCCCACTCGACACCCGCGGCAACCGCCGGAATCATGCAGTTCTCGGCAAGCGTGAGGTCGGGTATCAGGTTGTGCAGTTGAAAGACAAACCCGACCTGGCCGCGCAGCAGCCGCAGCCTCTGCCGATAGGTCAGCACCTCCGCACCGTTGACCAGCACTTGTCCCTTGTCCGGCGTGTCCAGCGCGCCCAGCAGGTGCAGCAGCGTGCTCTTGCCGCAACCCGACGGGCCGCAGAGCGCCACCGTCTCGCCCTGCCGGCACTCGAAGTCCACGCCCTTCAGCACCTGCACCATGCCGTCGTCGTAGCTCTTCCACAGGTTCTCCGCGTGCAGCACCACGCGTCCTTCGGCGTCGATGGTCTCGTTGTGGCTCATTCGAAGCGCAGCGCCTCCACCGCTCGAACCCGCATGGCATACGCCGCGGGATAGAGTGATCCGGCAATGCCGGTGGAGAGCGCCAGCACGGCCACAATCGCCAGAATCTCCGGATGAATGCCGGTCTCGACGTAACCGTGCAGCGCGGGAACGAACTTGAGCGCGACGAGCAGTCCCACGCCCGCCAGCAGCCCTACGGCGGCTCCGGCGAGAGAGACCACCGCGGACTCGCCGAAGATCACCGCCGCAATCTGCATGTGCGAGAAGCCGTTGACGCGAAGAATCGCAATCTCGCGAATGCGTGTGAAGACCGACATGATCATCGTGTTGGCCACGCCCAGCCCGCCCAGCAGCAGGCCGCATCCGCCCACGGCCCATGCCGTCGCCTTCAAGATCCTGAACTGCGAGTAGGAGCGGTTGAACTCCTCGTCCTCGAGGGCAATCAAGTCAGGGAACCTGGTTTGCACCGCACTCTTGAAGGCGGCCGCGTCGTCCTTGCCGCGCAGCTTCACCGTGATCACCGACGAGACGCCCTCCTTGTGAAAGAACTTCTGCGCAACGTGAATCGGCATAAAGACGCCGCCGTCCTCGAAGCCGTTAGCGGTCTTCAGCGTTCCAATCACGCGGAACGAGCCGTGCCCGATGGCGACCCGGCCGCCCTGCTTGGCATCGAGAAACTCAGCCGCGCGCGTGCCCAGCACCACGCCGTCCTCGACCTTGCCAAACGAGCTCCGGTCGCCGTCGAGCCAGGTGGCGTGGGCAATCCGCGCGTCCTCCGCCGTCACGCCGAAGCAGGTGACGATCGGGTGGCCTGGGCTGGAGACGATGCCGAAGAGCACCGGGTTGGCGGCGGCAACCATCGGCCAGCGCGCCATCTGGCTAACTGCCTCGGCGGGGACGCTGCTGAAGAAGAGATCGGAGACATTGCGCTCGAAGACAATCACCTGGCTGTCGCTGGAAAGAATGCTCGAGAACATTCCGATGGCTCCCTGCAGAATCGTCACCACGGTCAGCATTGCGGCCACGCTGAAGGCGATGCCCGCCACGCTGATGAGCGTGCGAATCCGGTGGCGGCCGAGATTGGTCAGGATGAGCTTGAGGAAGATCACGATGCCAGTGCCTCGTCCAGCGCGTTCGAGTTGCGCGTCACGCGCGCCAGTTCCAGTTGGAGTTCGCCCCGCAGGCGAGCCAGGAATCCCAGCGCCGGCCTCCGGGCCACAAGCCGCTCAAGGACGCGGTCTCCCAGGTCAATCATGCGCGTCAGCCGCCGCACGGCAGGCCGGATTCCCAGCACCGCCGCCACATTCGGCCGGCCCAGCAGGGCGTCGCGCGAAGGAGTCTTGCCGCTCTCGCGCGCATCCTGAAGGATGTCCTTCAGGTCGTCCACCATCTGGTAGCCGAGACCCCAGAAGGTCGAGATCCGTTCGAGCAACTGAAGATCGCTCTCGGCCGCGCCCGCCAGCATCGCCGGAAGCACCAGCGTCAACCGGATCAACGAGACCGTCTTGCCCCGCGCTATCCGCTCAGTCGTTGCAACGGTGTGCGGCAGCGTCTCGTAGTGCAGGTCCAGGCTCTGGCCGTTCAACAGCCCCTCCACGCCCAGGCACTGCTCGATGAACACCATCGCCCGCGCCTGAACCGGCGCGGCGGCGCCCGCCATCGACCGCCAGGTGAGCGCGTAGGCGCGATTGATGAGCGCCAGCGCCGCCAGAATGGCCTCCGCCTGGCCGTGCGCGCGATGCACGCAAGCAACTCCGCGCCGCTGTTGCGCGTCGTCCATGCACGGCAGGTCGTCGAAGATCAGCGATGCCGTGTGAAAGTACTCGAGCGCCACCGCCAGATCCCGCGCGCGCGCCTCATCCATTCCGTACGCGGCGGCCGTTTGCATCGCCAGTTGCGGACGAACCATGCTGCCCGGATTCTCCACGACGTGGCGCAACGCACGCCGCAGGCTCGCGTCGAGGTTTTGCGGCAACGGCAGAGCGTCGCGAAGCGCCTGGAGGAACGGATGCGCGGATTTGGCTTGCAGAATCTCTACAGTGGGCAAGATAGACCTCGAATCGGTTCGGTGTGCGGTTCCCGCCCGGCTGGGAAGGGCCGGCGTTCTCTGCCGAACTTCTCGGCGCGATGTAAGGAACAGACGAGCGGCGGCGGCGGTTGGGGAGCGGGAAACGGCCCGCGATTCGATGAAGTTTCGTTCATCTTCGGGCCGGAACCGCGTGCGCTCTTCGCGTCTGTTCTCTTGCTGGTTCTCCGATTCTAGTAACAGAAGATGACCGGTTGGAAACTCCCGGATGACAATGTGTTCATCTTTGAGAATGCAGCGATGACCCGGAGAGTCTCCCGTGCTCGCTATGAACAAGCGGCATTTCGCGGCGCTCCTACGGGGCGCGAGGCGTTATTTGGCGGCCAACCCAGGGCGGCCCCCTCGCGTCGCTCGGGGTTGCCCTGGGCTATTCTCGCGCCGCCCCTCCCGGGGCGGGTGTGGCCGCAGTTCGTCCTACCTGCCATAACGCGAGGTGGCGAGTTGGGCTGCTCCTACTGGGCGGGTGTGGCCGCAGCTCGTCCTCCCTGCCGTAACGCGAGGTGGCGAGCCGGGCTGCTCCTTTGTCTGTTGTGAAGCTTCCCGTCCGGTGAATACAATCGGCCCATGCGCCTCCTGCTGGTCGAAGACGAAGCGGATATCCGCAGCTTTCTGGAGCGGTCGCTGACCGAGGCAGGTTATCAGGTCCAAGCCGCGCCGGATGGCAAGAACGCGGCCCGGCTCGCGGCCGAGGATCTCTTCGACATCCTGGTCGTCGACCTGGGATTGCCGGACGAGGACGGAATCGATCTGATCCATCGCCTCCGCCAGATGGGCGTGCGCGCGCCCGTGCTCATTCTCTCCGCGCGCCGCTCCCTCGACGACCGTGTCCGCGGCCTCGAACAGGGCGGCGACGACTACCTCACCAAACCCTTCGCACTTGCCGAACTGCTGGCGCGGCTGCGCAACCTGCTCAAGCGCAACTCTCCGGCTGGCGCCGACGTGACCAAACTGCGCGTGCTCGACCTCGAACTCGACCTGCTGCGCCGCGAGGCCCGGCGCGACGGCGAGATCCTCCAGCTCACGCAGCAGGAGTTCGTGCTGCTCGAATACCTCTGCCGCAATGCCGGCAGGGTCGTTACCCGCTCCATGATTCTGGAACGCGTCTGGGGCATGCGCATTCATCCCGACACCAACGTGGTCGACGTACACATCTACCGCCTGCGCGGCAAGGTGGACGGCAAGGGCCAGCAGCCGCTGATTCGCACCATGCGTGGAGTGGGCTATGTCCTCAGAGACCGTTAAGACTCCCATGCGCAGCGCCGCCTGGCGCATCTCGCTCTGGGCCACCCTCGCCTTTGCCTGCGGCACGATGGCGGCCTTCGCCTTCCTCCACGGCTTTGTTTCAAGCGACATTCAACGCCGCAGCGACGCCTGGCTCTCCGGCGAAGTCGAAGTCCTCGGCGACGTGGCCGAACGCACTCCCAAAGACGCGCTCTACGGCCGCGTCGTGAGCGAAGTGGCGGAGCTCGCCGCCCGCGAGGTTCCCAACCGGAACCCCGAGGAGAGCGCGCAGAGCGACTCCGTCTTCTTCCTCCAGGTGTCGGCCGACGGCAAAGTCAGTCTCTGGGTCGGCGCCGGCAACAGCCAGGACAGCCTGCGCGCGATCCGCGCCAGCAACGTCTCGCTCGATCGCCCGACCGACGTGCGCATCCAGGGAATCGCCATCCCCTACCGTGTGGCCGCCGACCGGATCGAGGACGGCAGCATGATCTACCTTGGGCTCTCCGAGCGCGACCAGCTCCGCGTTCTGCGCAACCTGCGGCTGCGTTTCATTCTCATTTGGCTGTTGCTGGTCTTCCTCGGATTCGCTCTCGTCTTCTTCACCACATGGCGGATGCTCAGCCATGTGCGCCGCATCGCCGACGCCGCATCGCGCATTGGCCACTCCGACCTCAGCGAGCGCGTCCCCACCACCAAACGCCACGATGAGGTCAGCCATCTCGCCGTGACCCTCAACGGCATGCTCGACCGCATCGAGAAATCGGTGCACCAGCTCCACACCATCACCGGCTCGCTGGCCCACGATCTGCAGAGCCCCTTGACCGCCATCCGCGGCAAGCTCGAAATGTCGCTCTCCGCAAGCGACGAGAGCGACCAGAGCGAGCCGGTAATCGCCGCCATCGACGAGCTCGACCGGCTGACTAACTTCCTGAATATGTCGCTCGACGTGGCCGAGGCCAAGGCGGACGCCCTGCGCCTCAACCGCTCGGCCATCGACCTGCACGAGCTTCTCCGCTCGATGGTCGATCTCTACGAGCCCTCGATGACGGAGAGGGGAATCGCGGTCGACCTGCACGGGGACGAAGATGTCGAGGTCCGCGCCGACGAGGGCCTGATTCATCGCATGGTGGCCAATCTGCTCGAAAACGAACTCAAGCATCTGCCGGCCGAGAGCCGCGTGACCCTCACGCTGCGGGCATCGGACGGCGGCGCCGCGATGACCCTGGAGGACAACGGTCCTGGCTTCGATCCCGCGGTCGAGCAGCACCTGCTCGAGCGCCGGGTGAAAGGGCCGGCATCCACTGGCCACGGTCTCGGCCTGGCCTTCGTCGACGCGGTGGTGCGCGCGCACGGCGGCAGAATCTCGGCGGGCAATCGCCCGCAGGGCGGCGCGCGGATCCAGATCTCCCTGCCGCGCGGCTAGAGCGAAACCAGAGTTGCTGCGCCCGGTTGAGGTCGGTGCACGGCCGCCGCTCGCTGGTGGTCGCAGGTTCCGGCGCGTGCAAATCGAGCAAAAAGGGCGGGTTTTCGGTCAAAAAGGGGGCCTGTTTTCGCCAAAAACCGGGGTTTCCGTTTACGGATAAGTTAACAGTAGTAGACCGTACTGCGTTGATAACAATATCGTTAACATAGAGCCGACTGCGAACAAGAGAAGAAAGTGCCCCATGGGGGTGGAGGTGGGGGGTGAGCCACTCTAGTTATGTTATTTATTTTCTTATACTTACACCAATTTTGTCTGGCTGCGCGATTTTGGGGCGCACTGTCTTTCTGTCTTACTGTCCAACTGTCCTACTGTGCAGGGTGGGGGGTAGGAGTCCGTGAAGTCCCGAGGACGTCCTTTTTTTTCTTGTACTTGCACTTCATCTGGCTGACTGCGAGTTTTCGGACGCGCTGTCTTTCTGTCTTTCACAGTGCAGGGCCGGGGGTAGGAGTGCGTGAAATCGAACCTTCGAGGCGGCCCCGCGTTGCCGCGGGGCGGGCCGTTCTCCCCGCTCCTGCGGGGGTCTTCCACTCCATTGTGAGCCGGGAGAGGGGAATTGGATGCAGGAGTAGAGCCGAACCGGAGTTGGCGTGGGCTGTTGAGCTTGGCGCCGGGCAGAAGGAGCCGCGCAATGGCGAACAGTCCCCCGCCGCTGCCCACCTGCGGCTTCCCCGCAACCTCCGGGTCCGCCTCGGAGGCGTTGAGCGGCTCGAAGCGAAACACCTGTGTCGACGGCTTTCTGGCAGCCTCCAGCGCCTTTTCAGTGAAGCTGACGAGCGTCTGGGCGCCGAAGTTCAGCCGCGGCGGGCAGACAAAGGTTCTCACCCCTATTCGGAATTCGAGCAGCGGCCAGGAAAAGACAGAAGTGCCGAGACCGGCGGCGAAAGGCAACCGCAGATCCTTCGACTCCCCCTTCGACTTCGCTCAGGGCTCGCTCAGGATGACAGTTTTGTGGCAGGTGAAGGGCCGGAACAAACCTGCCAAATGAAAGACTTAGGCTTATACCGGGTTTCGTTCACGGTGGGTCGGAAACGACCCTGGGGGACTGGCACACAGGCTCGCGCACCAGCGGCTTTGCATCGGCCTGCGTCATGGTCAGTATCCTGCCGGCGCGGCCGCCGCAGCAGGCTGTGGCGTAATTGGCGCCAGACCCAGGCGGCTGCGGCACTCCTCGAGCATCCCCTCGGTGCGGGTTGCGCCCACGCGGCTCACGCCCAGCTCGCGCACCGCCAGGAGCGCATCCAGGTCGCGAATGCCGCCGGCCGCCTTCACCTGCACCCGTTCCGGCGAGTGCTTACGCATCAGCGCAAGATCGGCGTGGGTTGCTCCCGTCGGCGCATAGCCGGTGGAGGTCTTCACCCAGTCGGCTCCAGCCTCGGCGCAGATCTCGCAGAGGCGGATCTTCGCCGCATCGTCCAGGTAGGCGTTCTCGAAGATGACCTTGATCTTCGCGCCGCCCGCGTGAATCGCCTCAGTCAGCGCCGCCAGCTCGCCGGCGACATACTGCCACTCACGGCTGCGCGCCTTGCCGATGTTGATGACGACGTCGAGTTCCTGCCCTCCGTCCTCAAGCGCTTGCCGCGCCTCCGCCAGCTTGATGGCCGTGGTGTGGCCGCCGTGCGGAAAGCCGATGGTGGTGCTGGCCTTCACCGTGCTCCCCGCCAGCACCTGGGCGCAGCGTGCCAGTGCATATGGCATGATGCAGACGCTGGCCACGTTGTAGCGCAGCGCCAGCGCGCAGCCGTCTTCCAGCTCGCGCGTCGTGAGCGTGGGGTTCAGCAGCGAGTGGTCGATCATCTTGGCGATGGACTCGTAATCGTACGCAATGGGCATCACTTGCATCCTCTCTGGACCGGGCCTTTCCGCGTGTTGCGGATTATCGATTGGCATCTCCGCGGCGCGAGGGCGTCTTCACCCCCGCGCCGCATTCTATCCCTGAGGCGAGCGCCAACCCGCACCGGATACTGTATCCCAATCATGCGCTGGGTGGGATAGAGCGAAACCAGAGTTGGTGTGGCCTATTGAGCCCGGTGCAGGGTCGCCGCTGCCCGTTTGGTCGCGTCGACTTGAGTACTTCGGCTTCGGGATACAGCCACTCTGGTTTCGCTGTAGCCGCCATATTCCCTGCGCTTCAGTCCTTTCCCAGGCTGTCGTTTTTGTGGTAGTTGGGGTAG
>JBAVMZ010000367.1:0-3809 GCA_049690595.1 Occallatibacter sp.
GCCCAGCCGTTGCCGCCGCCCCAGAAGGCGGCGTCCTTGAGCGTGCCAGCTTTCTCGTCGTAGATGTGGGCGAGCAGGCGCTTTTCGGGGTTCCAGAGGCGTTTGCGGTAGCCTTCGATTTGCGCCAGGGCCTCGTCGTAGAGCCCCATGGCGGCGAGGAAGGGCGGAGCGCCGTTGAGGCCGTCGGACCACATCTCCGTGGCCTCGAAGACGTGGGAGAGGGCGCCGTCGGCGGCGCGCGGGGCTTTCAGGCGAATCCACTCAAGCAGGCGGTCCACGGCCATCTTCATGGCCGGTTCGCCGGTCCAGGCGGCGGCTTGCGCGTAAGCTGCGCCGCCCATGGCAGGGTCCGTTACGCCGCCACTGACGACCACCCCCATGCGGCCATCTTCAGTTTGCTGGACCATGGCCGCGCGCGTCAGCAGGATCACCCGCTCCCGGTCGTCGGCCTCAAGCATCGCCTGAGCCAGAACGCCCTGCTCCCAGTCCCGCCGCTGCATTGCCATCGCGGCGGCCGTTGCCCGGGCGATGCGGTGCTCGTGCTCCTGTTGCGGGGCGGGTCTCCCGGTTGGCTGCCCGCTGCCAGCCGCTGTGCCAGCCAGGACGCCGGCCGCCGAGGCGGTCGTGAGAAAGCTGCGTCGGTTCATCGGTCTCGCCTTTCTGAACCCCGCAAGGATAACGCCGCAGCGTCCCCGGCTGCCAGCCGTGTCTTCCTGGGCCGGTTCGATGCCGCGGCTCAGTTCGATTCGCATCTTGAACGACTAGTATTCTATGCATAGTTGACATGTTTAGACTCTTTGCCTAACATTCTAGTCATGTCGCAGATCTCCGAGATCGGAGAGCAGGTCGCCGCCGGGCGCAAGCAGCGCCGCCTGACGCAGAGCGCCCTCGCCCGCGCCGCTGGCGTCAGCCGCGCCACCATCGATCTGCTCGAGAACGGACGCGCCGTCGACATCGGCTACTCCCGGCTGGCGCGCATCCTCGCCGTCGTCGGCCTCGAACTGCGCCTGGCTCCTGCGTCCACCGAGCGCCCCACGCTCGAGGACCTGCTGAGGGAGGACGCCGATGATTAGGATCTGGACAGACCAGGAGCCGGCCGGGGTCCTCGATCGCGGCCAGCCTGACGGCAGTCCGGCCGAGGGGGGCCGTGCACTCGGCAGCACTTTTGTTTACGAGCCGGGCGCCGCGGCCGCACGCGCCGTCTCCGTGACCATGCCGGTGCGCCTCGCCTCCTGGAACACCCGCATCGGCCTCGCCCCCATCTTCGAGATGAACCTGCCCGAGGGCGCGTTGCGCGAACGGCTGCGCCTCGCCTTCGCCAAGGCCACCGGCCGCTTCGACGAGCTCGACCTGCTCGCCATCGTCGGCCGCTCCCAGTTGGGCCGCGTCCGCTTCTCGGCCCAGGGCGACTCGCTCGAAGAGGATATCCCTTTCCAGTCCGTCGACGAGATCCTCACCAGCCGCCGCGGCGGCGAGCTCTATCGCTACCTCATCGAGCGCTTTGCCGAGCACTCCGGCATCAGCGGCGTCCAGCCCAAGTTCCTGGTGCGCGACGCCGGCAAGCTCTCCGGCGCATCGGGCGCCGGCCGCGTCCTCTCGCCCTCGTTCCGCGGCGCCACGCACATCGTCAAGTTCTGGGACCCGGCCGAGTTCCCCCAGCTAGCGGCCAACGAGTACTTCTGCCTGCGCGCCGCCGCCCGCTGCGGCCTGGCTGTTCCGCCGCATCAGTTGGCCGACGATGGCAGCGCTCTGGTCCTGGAGCGTTTCGACCTGCGCCAGGACGGCGGCTACCGCGGCTTCGAGGATTTCTGCGTCCTCAACGCCCGCCGCACCGACGAGAAGTACCGCGCCAGCTACGAGACGGCCATCCTTCGGCGCTTCCAGCAGTTCGCCCGCTCCGCCGCCGTCGTCGAGGAGGGCCTGGCCCTGTTCACCCTCATCGCCCTGAACTGCGCCTTGCGCAATGGCGACGCGCATCTGAAGAACTTTGGCATCCTTTACGACGAGGTGGAGGGCGATGCCCAGCTGGCCCCTGTCTACGACCTGGTGACCACCACCATTTACCTGCCCCACGACCGCATGGCGCTGACACTCGACGGCTCGACCGAGTGGCCCTCGGCCAAACAACTCCTGCAGATGGGCGGACAACGCTTGATCGGCGCCCGCCGCACGCTTCTCGAACGACTGGAGCGCATCGCCGACGCCCTCGCCGAGACAGCGCGCGATGTGGAGGCGTACGTCCGCGAACACCCTGAGTTTGCGGCCCTGGGCCGTCAGATGGTGGAGGAGTGGAACGCCGGCATCGAGGGCTCGCTCAGGCTCCGCTGAGCCTTACTTCGCCCCGGTCAGCCCGCGGATGATCTCCACCTCGCGCTGGCGGTAGGGCTTGCCGTCTGGATGAAAGACGTCGTGCTGCCAGACCGAAGGCTGGTCACTCACGTACGGCCGCTGCCAGCTGTCCCACGGAATCCAGGTCTGGCTCTTGCCCGCCACCAGCCCCCAGTTGATGGCCCCGATGTGGTGCGCCTTGGCGATGGGCAGGATGGTATCGAAGGTCGAGCCGATGTTCCGCGCCATGTATTCGGTGCAGATAATCGGGCGGTGGAACTGCTCCAGCATCTTCACGTGCGCCTCGAAATCCTCTGGCCAGCCGTAATCGTGGAAGCTCAGGATGTCGGACTGCTCGATCTGGATCCGCGCCAGCGGCAGCATCTTGTCGAGCGAGCTCCAGTCCCCGTGCCACACGCCGCTGGTCAGCGGCTGCACTGGCTTCGTGCTGCGCGCCCAGGCGTAGACCTTCGGCAGCAGCGCCAGGATGATTTCGTTTTTGTCCTTCGGTTCGCCGCGCTTGTAGCTGTCGTCGTTGCCGTTGTCCGGTTCGTTCCACAGATCCCAGGCCAGGATGCGCGGATCGTCGGCAAACGCGCCCACCACGCCCTTCACGTACCGCTCCAGCCGCGGAACCTGCGCCGGGTCAGCGAGCGCCTTCGCCCCCGGCGATTGAACCCAGCCCGAGTTATGCACCCCCGGAATCGGCGGATGCTGCGGCCCCAGCCTGGGGAACGGGTCCCAGCACGAGTCGAAGAGCACGAAGACCGGCCGGATGTGGTGACGGGCCGCAATCGTCAGAAACTGGTCGATGCGCTGCTGGAAGCCTTTGGCGTCCTGTTCCCAGAGCAAGTCGTCGAGGAAAACGCGCATGGTGTTCATGCCGATGGCCTCCGCCCACCCCAGCTCGCGGTCGTTCGTCGCCGGGTCAAAGCTGTCGGCCTGCCACATCTCCAGCTGGTTGATTGCGTCCGAGGGCAGGTAATCCGCCCCTACCGGCCACGGCTGTTGCGCGTACCAGGCGTTGGCCTGGGCCTCGGTCCAGCGCTGCTGCGCCGTCAGGCACGGAAGAACGCAGAGGAAGAACGCCAGCGCAACAACGCGGCGCAGAGTGCTCACAGACGACGGATGCATCGATTCTCCTTGGGGCGCAACGAAGGAGAATTCTACTGCGCCGGCCCGAGGCTCGTCGCCTTTGCCCGCTCCTCCGCGGCCTCCGCCGCCCTCCCCTGCCGCTCGTAGGCAATCGCCAGTTGCCGGTGCGGCTCGGCGAAGCCCGGATCGGCGGCAATCGCCTCCTGGTAGCGCGAGACGGCCTCGGCGATCTGCCCGCGCAGCATCAACTGGTTGCCGGCGTTCATGGCAAAGTTGGCCTTTTGCCGGTTGACCGCGCTCCGCGCCAGCTCCGCGCCCTCGCGGCGGTACCCGGCCGCCCTGGCGCGCAACTCCTTCACTTGCGTACGCAGTTGCCCGGCCTTGGC
>JBAVMZ010000368.1:0-2048 GCA_049690595.1 Occallatibacter sp.
GCAGCCGCTCGTGCAGCTTCGCATCCAGGGCGGCGCCGCCCTCCACCGGCAGGTTCGCCAGCCGCAGCGGGAACACGTCCGTCGACGGCGTCAGGTAGAAGATCAGGTCAACCCCGTCGAACTTGAAGGTCAGCCCCTCGAAGACGTGCGTGTCCATCAGCCGCTGCGAGTGCTCGTTCATCTCTTTGTAGTCGAGCACCGCCCCCTCCTTCAGCCCGGCGGCCTGCATCAGTTCCTGGTTGGTGTACTCCGGCGCCCCGTTGAAGAGGATCGCTTTGGGCTGGAACTTCTGCGCGGCGGCGGGCAGCGCGGCGCAGGCGAGCGAGAGGCAAAGAAGGAAGGAAAAAAGAAGGCGCTGCATGGCACAGCCAGACTAACAAATAGAGCGCGCGGAGCCACGGCCGGGTTACAAAGATCTATCGGGAGGAGCCTGACTTGCCGCGTCGCGTTTTGACAGAAATGAACGAACCGCCACCGCACCCGCCCCGGAGGGGCGACAAGAGAATAGCCCAGGGCGGCAGCCCTGGGAATGCCGCCAACAACTGACTCCGCGCCCCATAGGGGCGCTCCGAGACGATGCCTGTTCATAGGGAGAGGCAGACCGCCAGATCTCGGAGCGAGGCCTGGCGCCGCGGCCGGTTACCCCGCGGTGGCGTTGTCCTTGTAGAGGGCATCGAAATTGGTCAAAGCGAGCCGCCGCAAGGACGGGCGGCAGCGGCAAGCCGCGTGCCCCGCCGGTGCCGCGGGCTCCCGGGGTCAGGGTGCAGGGACAAAGTCCTTGTATTGCGTAGTGAAAAGCGTATGGCGGATCTTGTAGCCCCCGGCGCCGGAATCGCCATTCGGAACCACTTCCGTATTGACGAAGCTGCGTACCGGCACAATCGCCGTGCGGCTCCCCAGCGGTGCTGGCCCGTAGTCGAAGCGGGTGTCCACCTGGTGGACCACGTCGGAGGGATTCAGCTCCATCTCGACGATCATCCGGACCACCACCCCCGAATCGGGATCGAGGAAGAGCCGGCCATGGTACGGAACTTCGGTCTTGAAATGGTGCCACTCGGTGGAGCTCTGGAAGTTGCCGGTCACGCCTCCGCCGCCGCCGGGGGCAGCTTCGGCGCCGGCGACCACGCTGGCGTCGGTGGAGTTATAAAACCGGGCGACCCCGGTTTGGTTCAGCTTGGGAAAACAGCAGACATCGAGCGGCAGGCGGGTCCCCTTGTTCGCGACGGCGAAGGAAAACACGGCCATGGGACGGCCGTACACCAGTTCCCAGCGAAGCCACGCGAGGGAACCCGAAGCCTGGGCCTGGCGGAAGACCTCGCCGAGCGCGGGCGGGGGCCCGATGAGCGCGATCATCTTGTTGGCGCCCCAGAGGATCTTGACTTTCTCGGCTGCGGGCTTTTCCTGACCGTGTTCGAATGCGACGCTGGCCTGGCTCGAGTTGATGAAGTGGATAAAGGTGGCGGGGTTGGAGAAGTTGGCGCCGGTGACCACGTCGGTGCCCCCTCCCGCGACGCCGGAGGTGGCGGCCAGAGCTTCCATGTTGTCCTGGAAGCGGAGGGTCGTGCGAAGCGCGGTGAAGGCTCGGAGTTGCTCGTAGGTACCCGTCACGTAAGTCGCCGCGCGGGCGAGGATGGCTTGCTGCGCCGCGGCGTCCGGCGGAGGAGTAGCGGGCAGATCGGAGGCCGGCGGCGTCAGATCGGCGCTGCGGGCTTCGAGAGCGTAGAGCTGCTCCGTAGTATTGCGCCCGGCGGAAGCGGCGATGAGGTGGTTCATGCGGTCCCGGGCGAGCTGCTCCGTCAACTCCACCTGCTTGAGCGCGGTGGCAACCTCAGTGTCCGTTCTTTTCTGCTGGGCAAGCGTGCGCAGCAGCTCCTCCAGTTGCGCCACGTCGATTTTGCGGGCGCACCAGCCGGCAGGAACGGCAAACAGAGAGAGAAGAGCGAAAAGGAGAACCAACCGGGACGGTTTCATAGCACTTCCGTGCGCCGGTTAAACCGGCAAGGTGTAGTGAATGAAAGTTTCATACGTTGAAGGAATAGCGAACCACA
>JBAVMZ010000369.1:0-10974 GCA_049690595.1 Occallatibacter sp.
CTCCAGAACGGCCGGGTTCAGCGGTTCCTGCACGGTGCGCGCGGCCTCCAGGCGAAGAATCTCCAGCGCCCGCGCCGCGTCCTCGCTGCCGATGGCGCCTGAGCGCTCACGTCGGCGGATGGCGGCGTAGACCTCGAGCGGCGTGGAGGCCGCGATCAGCTTGCGGTTGTCCTCCACCGTCTCCATCAGCTTGATCAGCGCGCCCGTCCCCGCCTCCTGCACGAAGAGCCGGGCGAATGCCGAGGCTTCCAGAAAGTAGCAGCTCACTGGTTCCCCCGTTCCTCATCCACCGCCGAGGCAATGCTTTCGCCATGAACAGCAACCGGGTGGAAGCGCTGCGCCTCGTCGGGAATGCCGGCCTCGGCGCGGTTTAACCGGATGGTCGTCGTCGGGTAGGCCGGTGTCTTCGGGTTGGCGATTTTGCTGGTCACAACCACGCCGCGCTGAATCGCCTCGGCCAGCACCGCCTGGCGCGACTCCGGCTGCTGGTTCCAGCGGAAGGCCTTGCGCGGCAGAAAGGAATCGCGGAACCACTTCAGCGCAATGAAGGCGTGGCCGCCGCGCTCGGCCTCCGCCAGCGCTGCGCACAGCTCCTTCACCCGCGCGTCCAGGTCCGCGGGAACGCCGGCGTCGTCATCCTCCTCGTCCTCGTAGGCCGATTCCGCGGCCGCGCGCGGTTGGCGGCTCATCCGCGGCGCTTCGGCGCCGTCCACCCGCTCGAAGTAGATCCGCAGCTCGTCCTCCTCGGGCGACCAACTGCTGGCGGTGGCGTTGCGCCGCTTGCTGCGGCCGTTCTCGCTGCACAGCTCCACGATGGCCTGGTAGCCCGGCGGGCAGAGAAAGTGCAGTGCCCGGGCCAGCCCGGGATCGCGCGAGAAGGCCAGTTCTCCCAGCGCTTCTTCGATCATCTCTTCCGCGTCGGGAATGCTCAGGGTGGAAAGATCCAGATTGCCTTGTTCGGCTCGTGCGGTCTTCATCGTCTTCTCCCTATGCCGCCCGCCGCTTCGTTGCCGCGTCCGCCGGTCCGCCGCTTGCTGCGGTGTCTTGGCCGGGCTGCGCGCCGGAAGCCTTCCGGGCGGTCTTCTCTTCGTCTATGAATCCACTCCTGCACCGGAGCGGCAGGCCGCCCAGAGGGCACGGGGCCAAGCCGGTTCCCGGCGTTGCTTCAGGCAGGATGTCCTGGCTGCGTGGTTCGGTGCGGCGTGCGGCCGGGAAGGGAGGGGTCCTTCTCTTCTCTCTTGAAATCCTGGTGCAATCGAGAAATATGTCTACAGAATCCCGTTGCCTGAAGCAATACAAAACCCAGTGTACTCCATTGCAGCGAGTCTGCAATGCCGCCGCCGGCTAGGAATAAAAGCCCCGCCCGCCGCTGCCATCCGGCGGCCGGGGCTGTCATTCCACTCGTATGCCCGAGCCGTTCAGAAGATGCGGATACGCAGGCCGGTGCTGACGCCGTAGTTGGTCATCCGGCCATAGTGAGCCTGCGGCCATATTTGGTATTCGACGTCCGTGCGGATCTTGATGCGCCGCGTCAGCCGGTAGTCCACGCCGCCGCCCGGCGCCACTACAACGTCGTCGTCCGTGGCGTACTTGTACGGATAGGTGAACTGGCCCAGGCCGGCCAGCGCCTTGGCATAGGGCTGGAAGGGGCCGTAGAACCGCGAGTAGCGCACGCCGCCCATGTAGGTCGTGGCGTGCTCGTCCTTGTACGGCGTCTGCTGGATGCCGTTCTGAATGTGAAAGGGCAGAAAGCGTATCTCGCCCTCGAAGCCGAAGTGGCGCAGGGTATCGGCGTCGACAAAGACCGAAAAGCCGGCCACCTTCACGTTGCCGTAGCCCAGGTTGTAAACCGAGCCGGTGCCGCCGGCCGAGAGCCGGAAGCCGCCCGCATCGGCGGCCGCCACTGCCTGCGCCGCGCCCTTCTGCGCTCCGGCTGCCCAGAAGGCAGCCAGCAGCAGCACGGCCAGCCAGCCACGCCGGCCGGCTGCAATCCTCAAACCGGCCCTGGCCCGCGCCGGAACGAAACGATCGAAGCTCATCATCTTCTCTCCTACCTCTCGTTTCCTTTGGCGCTACTTGCCGGTAATGGTCAGTTTGACGTTCTGGTAGTGGGTCACGTTGCTGCCGGAGCCCACGCCGACAACCTGGATGGTGTAAGTGCCCGGCGCCGCTTTGATCTGCGAGAAGCCGGAGCAGCCGCTGACAACCAGCGCCGCGCCGCCTGCCAGCAGCATCAGCGCCAGCGCGAAGACGCGCGCATGGCGCCGGCGGAAGCGCCAGAAGACGAGCCCGAAGAAGACGCCGACTGGTAGGAACAGTCCAGCCAGCGCCGTTCCGCCTTTCGTTGTTCTGTTGTTCATCGCCGTTCCGCCGCCGCCCAGCGGATTGCCGGTGTCGATGGTCAGCACCGTGCTGGCCGCGCCGTTGGCCGGCAGCGTGAGGTCGCCTTTCGAGAAGTGGCAGTTCACGCCGGAGGGCAGCGATCCGCAGCCCAGCCCGATGGTGTCGGTGAAGCCGTCCACCGAGGTCAGGTTGACGGTGATCGAGGTGTTCTCGCCCGACGGCACGCTGACCGCGGGCGGGGTAACTGTCAGGTTGAAGCCCGCCGCGGTGGTGTTGAATTGCACCACGCCGGAGGTCGAGGGGTTGTGGATATCGTCGCCGCTGTAGACCGCGTCCACGTTGTACTTGCCCGTGGGCAGACTCGGCGTCAGCGTGGTCACGCCGTTGGCGTCCAGCGTCCCGGTGCCGATGGCCGTCCCCTTGTCGTGGTCCATGAAGGTGACGGTGCCGGTCGGCGTCGGTCCGGGTGTGGTCAGGTTGGCGTCGAGAACGGTAGCGATCAGGAAGGCCTGCGGCGGGGTCGTAGTGGTCGCCGATGGCGCCAGCCCGGTTACCGTGTCGATCTTGCCCACCACCTGGCTCAGCGGCGCCGAGGTGCTCTTGGCATCGTTCGTGTCACCCAGGTAAGCCGCCGTGATCGAGTGCGTGCCCGCCGCCAGGGTCGCCGTGGCAAAGGTGGCCACGCCCGACGTGCTCAGGTTGCCCGTGCCCAGAACGGTCGTGCCGTCCAGGAAGTTGACGCTGCCGGTCGGCGTGGCGCCGTTGCCGGTCACCGTCGCGGTAAAGGTCACCTGCGCGCCGACCACGGACGGGTTCTGCGACGAGGTGAGCGCCGTGCTCGTGGTGGCCTGGACCACCGAAAGCGCATAGGCCGCCGAGGTGCTCGAGTTATCGTTCGCGTCGCCGCCGTAGACCGCCACCACGGAGTAGCTCCCCGGCGCCAGCGTCGGGTTGATGGTGGCCGTGCCTGCGCTGCCCAGTTGCGCCGAGCCCAGCGCCGTCTTGGTCAGCGCGTCGGTAAAGGTCACCGTGCCCGTCACCGCCGCCGCGCCTGCCGTCACCTTCACGGTCGCCGTAATCGCCACCGGCTTGCCGGCGATGCCCGGATTCGGCGTGGCGCTCACCGTAGTCGATGTGGTCGTCTGGTTCACCGTCTGCGTGATCGGCGGCGAGGCGCTCGCCTGGTAGTCCGCGTCGCCCCCGTACTGCGCCGTGATGGTGTGCGCCCCGGCGGTCAGCGAACTCGTGGTCAACGCCGCCGTTCCGTTCGGCGTTCCGGAGAGCGTCCCGGTGCCGATCTTGTTGCCGCCGTCGAGGAAGGTCACGCTTCCGGTCAGCGCTACGGTGCCGTTGCCGGTCACGGTCGCGGTAAAGGTCACCGCCTCACCGTAGTTCGAGGGATTGAGGCTCGAGGTGACCGCTGTTGTCGAGGTCGTCTGCACGTCCTGCTTCAGGCTGGCCGTGCTGGTCAGGATCCCCTTGCCCGTGTCCCCGGAGTAGGTGGCGCTCACGCTGTGATTGCCCAGAGTCAGCGTCGAGGTCTGGTAGGTGGCCTGGCCACCCACCAGTGGCGCCGTCGCCGCCACCACCGTCCCGTCGATAGAGAACGAGACCGTTCCGTCCGGCGTGACGCCGCCGCCGCCGGCGATGGCGACCGTGGCCGTGAAGGTCACCTGGCTGCCCAGCAGCGATGGATTTGCGCTGGAGGCCAGCGTGGTCGTGGTCACCTCGCCCACCGTCTGCGTCAGCGTGCCGGAGCTGTTCAGAAACGTGCCCGTGGGCGTGTAGTTGGCGGTGATGGTGTGGGTGCCCACGGCCAGCGGCGTGGTCGTGGTGAAGAGCGCCGCGCCGGCCGCGTCGAGGGGCAGGTTCGAGGCCAGGGTCACCGTCCCGGTCGTGGTCGTATCCGTAAACGTGACTTTCCCGGTGGGCACGCCGGCGTTCGAGGTCACTGTCGCCGTAAACGTCAGTTGCATCCCGTACGCGGACGGGTTCTTGCTGGAGCTCACGGTCGTCGTGGTCGCATTGACCGGCGTGGCAATGCCCACAATGGCCATGTCGAGCGGGAAGTCCTCGGTGTCGGAGGCATTGCCGTCCGTGTAGCCGTCTGCCATCACGTGCGCCACAACCTCCTCCTGCGTCGCCCCGGCCGGGAAGTTGATTGCGATCGAGGGGGCAAAGACCAGGCCCACCTTGCAGTTCGCGTCGGCGTCCAGCGGCGACGAGAGACTGCAGGTGGTCGAGGCGGTATCGAGCGCCGAGTTCTTGTCCGGCGCCAAGCTGCTCACCTGCAGCGGCATATTGCCATCGTTCTCCATCGTCTGCTGCTGTGGCGCCGAGACATCCTTCACCTGCACCGGCGTGCCCGTGAAGTCCAGTACCGAGGCGTTGGCCTCGATCTTCTGAATCACCATGTAGTAGAAGTCGGCGAAGTAAACGTCGCCCTTGCCGTCCTGGAAGAGGCCGATCGGCGCAAATATCTGCACTTTGCCCAGGTTGCCGGCCGCGTCCAGCGTGCTGGAGCCGCCGTTGACCACCAGGGTGGCGATGTTGCGGGTGGTTGCGTTCACCTTGCGGATGGCCGTGTTCTGCGTATCGGAGATGTAGAGATTGCCGGCCGGGTCAAGCAGCACGCCGGAGGGCGCGTTCAGCCGCGCGCTGGTCGCCGGGCCGCCGTCGCCCGTGTAGCCGGCATTGCCCTTGCCGTCGCCGGCCACCGTGGTGATCACCTGCGTCTTGGCGTCCACGCGGCGCACGGCGTTGTTGGCCGAGTCGGGGATGTACATATCGCCGTCCGCATCGAAGGCCACCGGGTAGGGGTCGCTGAGCCCGGCCAGCGTGGCCGGTCCGCCGTCGCCCGTGTAGGTGCCCTTGCCGTCGCCCTTGCCGCTCGCCTTGCCGTTGCCGGCCACGGTGGTGATGATCCCCGTGGCGGCATCCACGCGGCGGATGCGCTGGTTGCCCCAGTCGGCAATGAACAGGTTGCCCGCGCTGTCCACCGTGACTCCCTGCGGATTGTTCAGCATCGCCTGCGTCGCCAGGCAGCCGTCGCCCACTGAGTCCGTCTGCCCGCCGCAGCCGCTCCCGCCGCCGGCCACGGTCACAATGATGGGAGCCGTTGCGGTCGTCGCCAGTGGGATCATGCGCAGCCGCCCGTTCCCGGTGTCGGCAATGTAGAGACTCCCAGCGCCGTCCAGCGCCACGCCCGAGGGACTGTTCAGCGACGCCTGCGACGCCGGTCCGTTGTCACCGGAGAATCCCGCGTCGCCGGTGCCCGTCACGGTCGAGATGATGCCGGTCGAAGCCGTCACCTTGCGCACGCGGTTGTGCGGCTTGATGCCGCTGTCGGCGATATACATGTTCCCCGCGCCGTCCAGCACCACGCTGGAGGGCTGGCGCAACTGCGACTGCGTGGCCGGAACCCCGTCCTGCTCGCCGGTGTACTGCCGGTATTCGCCAGCCACCGTCTGCACGTTGCCCGGCTCCAGCACCGCCAGGCCGCCCTGGCCGATGCCGGTCAGGTAGGCCGTGCCCAGGGCAACCCCGGAGTCGTCCAGAAGCACCACCGCGCCCTTGCGCACGCCCGGCGCCGACGGGGTGAAAGTCACCGATTCGGTGCAGGTCTGGCCCTTGGTCACGGCCCCGGCGGCGCACGTGGAACTGCCGCTGCCAGCGGCAAAGTCCATTCCGGCGACGCCCGCCGTCAGCACCGCGACCTTGCCCACCGTGCCCGTGGTCTGCACCGTCACCGTGGCCGTCATCGGCGTGCTCGTCTTGCCCACAGGCTGGGGCGTAAAGACCGTCTGCGCCGGCAGCAACCCGCCGAAGGCCAGCAGCGCCGTCAGCGCCACCCAGCCGAAAGAGCGCGCGGCGACGGAATTCCAACTGGCTGCAACCGCCGGAATCGCAACTTGCTTGAGTGAGAAAAGAGACACAAAGGACTTGGAGATCATCGTGGGGGACTCCGAAGGCTTCTTCCCGGGTTGGTTCCCTGTTCCGCCTTGTGAAACAAGGGCCGGTTGAGCAACAACTCCCCCAACCGCTCCTGGAGCCGGCCGGGGGGCTGAGCCGGACGCCAGTTCGCAGAAGTATACTCTGCACCGTGTTACCGGAAGAGAAATGCTTGCAGTCCCATTCCCTTTCCGCGTACCCGGACGCTCAACCAAGGCGTGGAAGACTGATTCGGCAAGACAACTTGGAGGGTGAGAGTCGATGCTCCCGTTCCGGGTTGCCTCGTGCCACAGATTTTCAACTGGCAGCGCCACCCCGGTCAACCCCATACTGCGGCGGCCTTCGCTTAGGGGCCTGTTTCGCGCCAATTCCGCCACTTTCCGGTTTGCGGAACCCGGACTGTGAGCCTATAGTAGCTTCTGTCACCGCGGGTGACCGGTTGTCCTCTTCTCCCCGTTCGCTAACCTGTGCCGTGAGGTCCCTGAACGCCGCTTCGCGGAGAACTCCATGCCGCTTCTGCTTTCTGCTCCCTGTCATCGTACAGCCGTTTGCCTCCTCGCCGTTGCGTCGGTTATCGCGACGGCGCGCGCCAGCCAGCCCGCCGCTCCAGCGACGGTCCGCTACAGCCAGTTGCCGCTGGCCTTCGAGGCCAACCGGGGGCAGGCCGACCCCGCCGCCCGCTTTGTGGCCCACGGCCAGGGCTATTCGCTCTCGCTGACCGACTCGGCGGCGGTTCTGGCCCTGCGCAAGCAGGCCGCCTGCCTGCAATCAGGGCCGAAGCCCAGCCCGAAGCGCTCCGTCCGCCCCGCAGCCTGCCCCGCCCAGCCTGGCGACGAGGCCCTGGTGCGCATGACCCTGGCCGGCCGCGACGCCTCCGCCCCGCTCCCCACCGCCGAAGAGCCCCTGCCGGGCACGGTCAGCTACTTCCTCGGCAGCGACCCGGCCCAGTGGCGCACCGGCGTGCCCACCTGGGCGCGCGTCCGCTTCCCCGGCGTCTATCCCGGCATCGACCTGGTCTTCTATGGCAACCAGCGCCAGCTCGAATACGACTTTGTGCTCTCGCCCGGCGCCGATCCCGGCCGCATCCGCCTTGACTTCGCCGGCGCCGACCGGCTTGGCCTCGACCCATCCGGGGACCTTCTCATCTCCGCCTCCAGCGGCCCCATCGAGCTCAGGAAGCCAGCCGTCTACCAGCTCTCCGGTGGCCGCCGCCGCCCGGTCGAAGGCAGCTTCGCCCTGCTCGGCCCCTCGACAGTCGGCTTCCGGCTGGGTTCCTGGGACCGCTCGCGTCCGCTGGTCATCGACCCCGTACTTGAGTACTCGACTTACCTGGGCGGCTCCAAGGACGACTCCGCCTACGCGCTTGCCGTCGACGCCAGCGGCAACGCCTATGTCGCCGGCGTCACCGCCTCGGCCAACTTCCCGGTCACCACCGGCGCTTTCCAATCCAAGCTGGGCGGCGCCAACGGCAACGCCTTTGTCAGCAAGCTGAACCCGAGCGGGAGCGCCCTGGTCTACTCCACGTATCTGGGCGGGAGCGGCGACACAAGCTTCGGCGACCGGGCCAATGCCGTTGCCGTCGATTCCGCAGGCAATGCCTACATCGCCGGCTTGACCAACTCCACCAACTTCCCCACCACCAAGGGCGCATACCAGACCGTCAACCTGGCCGGAAAGGCCTCTGAAGGCTGTGGCTTCGCTACCAAACTGAACCCCACCGGCACCAAGCTGGTCTACTCCACCTTCCTCTGCGGCAACGGTGTCGACAAGCAGGCCGAAGGCGACAGCATTTCCGGAATCGCCATCGACGGCAAGGGCGACGCGTTTGTTACCGGCTCCGCCAACTCGAACGACTTCCCGACCACCCCCGGCGCCTTCCAGACCAAGTTGAGGGCCTTGGGGTACGGATCGGCCTTCGTCACCGAAATCAACCCGGCTGGCTCGGCGCTGGTCTACTCGACGCTGATCGGCGGCAGCGGCGGGGACCTGGGCGCTGCCCTCGCCCTGGACAACAGCGGCAACACCTACATCACCGGCACCACCCACTCCACCGACTTCCCGCTCAAGAACCCGATTCAGAGCAAGAACAACGCCGCAACCAACGGCGGTAACGCCTTCGTCGCCAAGCTCAACCCCACGGGAACCGCCCTCGTCTACTCCACCTACCTCGGGGGCTCCGGGGATGCAAAGCACGCGGGGAACGGCGATGGCGGCTTGTCCATCGCCCTGGGCGCCACCGGCACCGCCTATGTCACCGGCTATACCGGTTCGACCAATTTCCCGGTAAGCGGGACGCCCTTCCAGAGCAAGAACCTGGCCGCGGCGGGCGAAGGCGTAACGGTCTTTGTGTCCAAGCTGAATCCGGCCGGCACGGCGCTGGTCTACTCGACGCTGCTCGGCGGTAGCGGCAGAGACGAAGCCCAGTCCATTGCTGTCGACGGCGATGGACTGGCCTACCTGACCGGCGACACCGCTTCGCTCGACTTTCCCGTGACGCCGGATGCCGTTCAGCCCGTCGCCAAGGCCACGATAGCCAGCGGCGCCGGCAGCGCCTTCCTGACCAAGCTCAGCGCCGACGGCTCGTCGCTGCTCTACTCCACCTTCCTGGGCAGCGCCAGCTTCAGTGCCCGGGGAACCAGGGGCGCCGCCGTCCGTCTGCACGGCTCCGGCAACGTATATGTGGCCGGGAGCACCTCAGCCACCGACTTCCCCGTCACCGCCGGCGCCTACCAGAGCGCGAGCAAGGGCGGAATGGACGGCTATGTCGCCGAACTCTCGCTGGGCTCCGAGACCAAGTTGCACGCCGGCTCGACGGGCAAGCTGACGGCGAGCGCGGCCTCGGCGGTCTCCGGCAGCAACCTCACCTTCACCTTCCAGGCCAAGCCGGCCACAGGCACGGCCGTCCTCACCGGCAGCGCCACGTTCTACGCCGACGGCAAGAGCGTGGCCGCGGTCGCGCTGAGCGCGAGCGGCAAGGCCGTCTGGAGTACCGCCGCGCTCGCCGTGGGCAGCCACACGGTGGCCGCCGTCTGGCCGGGCGACAGCGATCACTCCTCGGCCGCCGGTCTGGTGACGGTGACTGTCACCGCTCCGCAGGCCGCCAGGCCCACCTTCGCGCCTCCGGGCGGCTCGTACACAAAGGCCCAGCTGGTCACCATCAACGACGCCACAAAGAACGCAACCATCTACTACACAACCGACGGCAAGACCACCCCGACCACGAACTCGACGAAGTTCACCAAACCCATCCCGGTCTCGGCCACAGAGACCATCCAGGCCATCGCTGTCGCCCCCGGCTATACGACGAGCCCCGTCGGGTCCGCCACCTACACCCTGCCGCCCACCACCGCCTCGCCGGTCTTCTGGCCTCCGCCGGGAACCTACACGGGCGCGCAGACGGTGGTTCTGACCGACGCGACCCCGGGCGCCACCATCTACTACTTCCCCTCCGCCCTCCCTCCTTCACAGGCCGCGACCTACACGAAGCCGCTGCTGGTCTCGCAAAACGCGGCCATGATGGCTTACGCCAGCGCTCCCGGGCAACTGGACAGCCTGCCGGTTCCTGGCGTTTACACCATCACCGGCAGCACGCCCACCGTCGCCGCCCCGGCCATTGTCTCCACCCCGGCCCGGAACGGCGCCTCGCTGGTCAGCCTGGTCACCGCCACGTCCTACGCCACCATTCATTACACCCTCGACGGCAGCACGCCCACCCTGACCTCGCCCACCTATCAGGCGCCTTTTCTGGTGGCTTCGAACCTCACGGTGAGGGCCATCGCCACCTCCTTCGGCATGGCCAGCAGCGCCGTCACCAGCCAGAGCTTTACGCCCAACATTGCCTCCGACACGCTGGTCTGGGCCGACGAGTTCACGAATACCACCACGGCCAACGCCCAGCCCGACCCGACCGTGTGGACCTACGACACCGGCAACAACGGCTGGGGCAACCAGGAGCTGGAGGACTACTGCGCCTGGGGTTCCAACGCCTCGCCCTGCGACCCGGCCAACCCCAACGCCTACATCGGCACGGACAGCGCCTTGCACGTCGTCGCCCGCCAGCCGTCTGCCGACACGTACACCTCAGCCCGCATGAAGAGCCAGGGGCTCTTCAGCTTCCTCTACGGGCGGCTGGAGGTGAAGGCCTCGGTCCCCGAGGGCCAGGGCCTCTGGCCAGCCATCTGGATGCTCGGCAACGACATCACAACAGTCAGCTGGCCTGCCTGCGGCGAGCAGGACATGGTCGAGCGCATCAACGCGGCCACCACGCCCGACTGGAACGCCGGCTCGGTCCACGGCACAGGCTTCACCGGCGGAACCGGCCTCGGCGCCAATTACTACTTCCCCACCGGCCAGACTGCGGCACGGTCCCACATCTACGGCATGATCTGGAAGCCCGGCTCGATCTCCTACTACGTCGACGACCCCACCAAACCGTACGCCACCTTCACGCCGGCCAGCCTCAAACCTCTGCCGGGCTCGGTCTGGCCCTTCGACTCGGGCAACGCCGCCTTCCTCATCCTCAACGTGGCCGTCGGCGGCGACTGGCCCGGTAACCCCAACTCCACCACCATCTTCCCCTCGCAGATGGTGGTCGATTACGTGCGCATCTATACCAACTGAACTCCGCGCCGGCCTCTTGTAGCGCTGGTTTCTTGTAGCGCCGGTCTCCAGACCGGCTGT
>JBAVMZ010000370.1:0-3945 GCA_049690595.1 Occallatibacter sp.
CTGCCGAGCGGTCGCCGCCGGCCTCGCGGATCACCGGAGCCGACTCGCCGGTGATGGCCGATTCGTCGACGGAGGCGACGCCTTCGATCACCTCGCCGTCGCCGGCGATGTATTGGCCGGCCTCGACGTAAATGATGTCGCCGGCGCGGAGCAGGCCGCTGGGCACGTCTTCCAGGGAGTTGGTCTCCGTATAGCGGTGGGCAACGGTCTCGCCCTTGGCCTTGCGCAGGGTGTCGGCCTGCGCCTTGCCGCGGCCCTCGGCCATGGCCTCGGCAAAGTTGGCAAACAGCACCGTGAACCACAGCCAAAGGGTGATCTGCAGGTTGAAGCCGAAGCCGGCGCGATGATGAACTTGGTTGTCGACCAGTAGCACCGCGGTCAGCACGCTGCCGACTTCGACGACAAACATCACCGGGTTCTTGACCATCCAGCGCGGATCGAGCTTCTTCACCGAGTCGATCAGCGCCTGGGTGAGGATTTCGGTATTCCAGAGACTTTTCTTTTCAGCCATGACAGTCCGTTTCGTTAGCTTCTAGCCGCTATCTTCTGGCTCCTGGCTTGGTCTGCACCGGAGCGGGCCGGGGTGCGGCTCCCGCGCTCGGCGCGGAAGCCAGGGCAAATGCTCAGAACAACTGTTTGGCCTGCAAGAGCAGGTGTTCGAGAATCGGCCCCAGACTGAGAGCGGGGAAGAATGTCAGCGCGCCGAGAATGACCACGACGCCGGTCAGCAGGGTGGCGAAGAGCGAAGAGTTCACCGGGAAGGTCCCGGGCGAAGGCGGTACGCTCTTCTTCTGGGCCAGGTTGCCGGCCAGGGCGAGCACCGGGATGAGCATGAGAAAGCGGCCGATGAGCATCGTCCAGCCGAGGGCGACGTTGTACCACCAGGTGTTGGCGTTCAGGCCGGCAAAGGCCGAGCCGTTGTTGCCTGCCCCGGAACTGAAAGCGTAGAGGATCTCGGTGAGTCCGTGCGGGCCCTGGTTGGCCAGCGACGAGAGGCCGATGGTGGGCGAGAGGATGAAGATGGCCGTCAGCGTGAGGATGATGAGCGGGAAGATGAGCACATACAGCATCGACATCTTCACGTCGTAGGATTCGATCTTCTTGCCCAGGTACTCGGGGGTGCGGCCCACCATAAGGCCGGCGATGAAGACCGAGAGCACCACGAAGATCAACATGCCGTAGAGTCCGGAGCCAACGCCGCCGAAGATCACCTCGCCGAGCATGATGTTAATCAGCGGGACCATGCCGCCGAGCGGCGAGAGCGAGTCGTGCATGTTGTTGACGGCGCCGCAGCTTGCATCGGTGGTGATGGTGGTGAAGAGCGACGACTGGCTGAGGCCGAAGCGGACCTCCTTGCCCTCCATGTTGCCGCCGGGCGCGGTGGCCGTCAGCGACTGGGTGACGCCGTGCAGCATGGGGTGCGGCTGGGTCTCGGCCCAGTAGACGGTGGTGAAGCCCGCGGCGAACAGAACGAACATGGCGGCGAAGACAGCCCATCCGTGGCCGGGCGAGCCGGTCATCCGGCCCAGCGTGTAAGTGAGGCCGGCCGGAATGATGAAGATGGAGAGCATCTGCAGCAGGTTGGAGAAGGGCGTCGGGTTCTCGAAGGGGTGGGAGCTGTTGGCGTTGAAGAAGCCGCCGCCGTTAGTGCCCAGCATCTTGATCGCTTCCTGCGAGGCGACTGGTCCCTGGGCAATGGTCTGCGCCTGGCCTTCCAGTGTGTGCGCGGTCGTATAGCCGCTCAGGTTCTGCGGCACGCCCTGGCCTACCAGCAGCAGGGCGTAGAGGATGGAGCCGGGGACCAGCACGTAGAGCATCGTCCGCGTGCAATCGACCCAGAAGTTGCCGATGGTGCCCGAGGTGGTGCGCTTGATGCCGCGGATCAGGGCGACCGCGGTGACAATGCCGACGGCGGCGGAAAAGAAGTTATGCGTGGCGAGAGCGGCCATCTGGGTCAGATAGCTCATCGTGCTCTCGGGCGTGTAGGACTGCCAGTTGGTGTTGGTGGTGAAACTGGCGGCCGTGTTCCACGCGAGATCCGGTCCCACGGCGCCCAGGTGCTGGGGGTTGCCGAAGGGGATCCACTGCTGCACGCGCTCGATCAAATAGGTCAGGAGCAGGCTTACGGCGGAGAAGCCGAGGAGGGCGAAGGCGTATTCGCGCCAGTTCATCTCCTCTTTGGCGTTGACGCCGGCCAGTTTGTAGATGAGCCGCTCGATCGGGCGCAGAAGCGGATCGAGCCAGGTGCGCTCGCCTTCGAGAACGCGGGCCAGGTAAATGCCGACCGGGCGCACCGACGCCAGCAGGATGAGGCAGAAGAGGGCAAACTGCAACCAGCCATTGACGGACATGTCAGAACTTCTCCGGGTAGAGCAGGGTGGCGGCGAGGTAGCCGAGCAGGAGGACGGACAGCACGAGGGCAACCACTGTAATGATGTCGATGTGCATGGATTACCTCAGCTTCTGGCAGGCCTTGACGTAGAGGAACGCCACGGCGAAGAAGACGGCGGTGAACAGCAGCATGGTCAGATCTTGCATCGGGATCTCGCGTTTCTGCAGTTTGGGAGCGTCGCGCTCCGAATCAAGTCGATTGTGGCAAGCGCCTCGTTTGAGTATCGGAAAGGATTCCTAAATAAGCTATAAGGACGCAAAAATCGGCGCGGTGGTGCCAGCAGGTGGGACGGCGGCTACTCTTCATTGCCACTGAAGCCCTCAGGGACGAATCGGTAGCCGACCCAGGGCTCGGTCTGGATGTATTGCTTGCCGGTCTCGGCCTCCAGCTTCTTGCGCAACTGGCCGACGAAGACGCGCAGGTACTCTGGCTGGTGAGCCGATTGCGCGCCCCAGACCGCAGTGAGCAGGGAGCGGTGGGTCATCACCTTGCCGGCGTTGCGGGCCAGGTGCACCAGCAGGTCGAACTCTTTTGGAGTCAGATGAATGGCCTTGCCCTGGACAACGACGCTGTGTGCGGCCGCGTCGACCACGAAGTCGCCGGTCTCCAGAGCCGTCGTGGTGCGCTCCGGGGCGCGGCGCAGGTGGGCGCGGACGCGGGCGAGCAACTCCTGAATCCCGAACGGCTTGGTCACGTAGTCGTCGGCGCCGGCGTCCAGAGCCTCCACCTTCGACCGCTCGTGGTCGCGGACCGAGAGGACCACGATCGGCGTGGCCGACTTGGTTCGGATAGCCCGGCAAAGCTCGACGCCGCTCATGCCGGGCATCATCAGGTCGGTAACGACCAGGTCGGGCGGCCAGTCGTTAAAGATGCGCAGCGCCTCCTCGGGATCGTTTGCGGTGCGAACGTCGAAGCCCTGGGCGGTAAAGGAGGCGCGGAGTACGCGGGTAATCTGCGGTTCGTCGTCGACGATGAGGATTCTGCCGGGCATGGGGTTTTGCTTCTTCATCCTGAAGATACACCACCGCAGAGCGTTATGATGCTCCGGAGGCGTGCCGATGGATCAGGCGAACCGGATGCGGAGCGTGGCGAAGTGGGTGGGAGCGGTACTGTCAACAGCCGTGGCGACGGTGCTGCTGGTGACCCTGGGCGCGAATTCGACCACGGCTGGGCTGGTCTTCGTGACGCTGGTAGTGTGGTTTTCCGCACAGGCTGGCGCGGAGCTCGCCGTGGTGGTGACCGTGCTTTCGGCCACGGCCTTCGATTACTACTTCCTCCCGCCTCTGCGGACGCTGCGCATCGTTGGCGTGCAGCAGTGGGTGGCAATGGTCTGCTTCCTGGCCAGTTGTGCCGTGGTCGGTCAAGTGGCGGAAAAGGCGCGCAGGCAGGCGAGGCGGGCCCAGGAACGAAGCGAGGACGTGGAGCGGCTCTACACGCTGGCCCAGGAGATGATGCTGCACGAGGACGCGGCCGGGCTGATCCGCGAACTGCCGCGGATGATCGCGCGGATCTTCGCGCTCGATGCCGTGGTGCTCTTCACCCGCGACAACGAG
>JBAVMZ010000371.1:0-12234 GCA_049690595.1 Occallatibacter sp.
GCTGCGGAAGAACCCGACAAATGGCACGACAACTGTGTCAGGGCACGGCTTCAGAGGCTGCGGAAGAACCCGACAAATGGCACGACAACTGTGTCAGGGCACGACTTCAGAGGCTGCGGAAGAACCCGACAAATGGCACGACAACTGTGTCAGGGCACGACTTCAGTCGTGCCGATAAGGCCAATCGAATCCGTGGGCTTTAGCCCCTGAGGGATGTCTTACAGGCCCTCGACGGAAGACAACAAGCCCCCGGCTGCAATGGCCGGGGGCTTTTGCTTTGGGCAGTTTCCGGGCGAGGGGACCCGCCAGCGCGGACGCTGGTTGTTTCTTCCGAGAAGAGCGATCCGGCGGCGGGAATCAGTCCAGCAGCTTCTCGATCTCGTCGAGGTCGAAGCGGGCCTGGCAGCCGGGGAGGTCGAAGGCGCGGGCGGGGAGCGGTTCCAGGCGGCCCTCGGTGAAGCGGTACTTCTCGCCGTCGGGGTCGAGGACGAGGATGGTAGGGATTCCCATCTTCTGGTAGCGCGCGCACTTGGCCACCACGCGCTTGAATGTGTCTTCAGGCGAGAGGATTTCGAAGACCGCCAGCGGCGGATGGGTGACGACCTGCTCGATGGGGCGATTGCGATCGAGCAGCGTCACGTCGGGGACGAGGAAGCTGGTGGATGCAACCTGCACCCGCAGCTCAGGACAAACGCGGATTTGCGCTTTGCGCGCCTGCAACTCAAACCAGAAAACAAGCGCCTTCTGCCAAATTGAGTGATCGAATTCTCCCACGGCTCGCTCCACGATCAGGCCATCGACGTACTCGGCGTCGGGCGAGTAGGAGCTGCGCAGGTACTCTTCTACCGGGACGTAGACGGGCGCGGCTGCCATGGCTCCTCCTTGCCCCCCATCTTACTCCGGATGGGGTTTCGGCGGCGCGCTCTGCGCGGCGGCGCGCTCGTGGTTCAGCGCCAGCAACCGGCTGAGAATCTCCTCCCGCGAAAGGTTGGCCGGCCAGCCGTAGGCGGCAAAGACGGCCTCGTCCAGCGCCCGATGAGCGTTGGCCAGCCACTCCGGTCGGGCGTTGTAGAGATTGGTGAGAGTGCGGTTCTTCAACTCCTCGGGAGCGATATCGGGCGGGTTCAGCCAGGCGTCGCGCAGGCGAACCAGCTCGCGGGCGGCGTCGGCAATCGCCTTGACGCGCGGGTCGGCTTCCTCGGCGGGCTCCGTGCCCGGCGGCCAGGGGAAGGGGAAGGTTCCGAAGGTCGTCAGTGAGTTATAACGTGGCCTGTCTTCGAGGGTTGAGCCCGTTTGTAGAACCCATAACTCGTGGGCTTGCGAGTGAAGAAGACCGAAGAAATAGTCGTCTTCGCGCGCGATGACATGGCATGTATGGTCCGGAACTACATCCGTGTCAATCCAGGCGAAGACCCTGTGCTTCGCAACCTCTGGCGTGACGATGCACCGTCGCAGCCCTCGCAGGGCTCGTCGGAGCCCCGGACAGGTTCGTTTCAATAGCCACCACTTTCGGCGAAGCGAAGGGTCGCGACTGGCGTCTCTGACGGGCTTGACTGTGTGGCGCACGTACTCGAACGGCGCTTCGAAGAGTGCTGCCTCGGCTTCAGACATTTGCCCGAAGTCTATTAGCCAGCCCTCTTGACTTCTCTGCACGATATCGCGCGCGATCAATCTCCTCTTAATCACGTCGGCGTTGGGCCTGCCGTTTGGGTTGGTTGGCAGGCGGAGTATGACTTTCGCTTGCCGTTGGTCGATATCGAACGGACCGCTCTTCAATACACCCTGGAAGCAAAGATCGGCGTTCTCGGGCAGCGCTGCTGCCCCAGCTAAACTCGACTCTGAGGTTAGGTCCGGGTGGATCTCGATCACCGGCTGATCGTCGAGAATGCGATCCCCTTCCGAGCCGTCGTCAAAGCCGATCATTGAGACTCGGACGGCCGCGCCTTCCAGCAACCACGGCCTGTCGCTCCAGGCCATGAAGATGTCGCCTGTCTCCTTGATCCGCGTCAGGACCGGGCGATTGCGAACCATGCTGATGGAATTTGTCGCGAGCAGGCCCGCGCGCTCCGCCCTGCCTTCTTCGATCTCGGCGCGCGCTCTTTCAAACCAGTAGGTGACGAGGTCGGCGCCGCCCGGTACGCGCCCCTCGTAGAGCGACCGCAAGTCGTCCACATATTTATCGCCAAGCTCCCCGCGCATCTTCTTATCGCCCAGGAAAGGCGGGTTACTGACGATGTAATCCGCCTGCGGCCACTCGGGTTCGCAGGGTTTGCCCTCGCCGTCGTAGCGGAGGATGGCGTCGCCGTGCTCGATGTTGGTGAGCTTCTGGAGAATGGGTTCGCGATCTTCCAGGATGCCGTGCTCGTGCTTCCACTGCAAAAAGCCAATCCAGACCACGATCGAGGCCAGCTCGTGGGCGTAGAACTCGGTCTCGATGCCGTAGAGCTGCGAGGGCGAGACCATTTTGGAAAGGACGATGGAGACGCCCTGCTCGGCGGCGAAATTCCGGGCTTCAAGCCAGAGGTCGAGGAGCTTGCGGAGGGCGACGTAAAGGAAGTTGCCGGAGCCACATGCGGGGTCGAGGATGCGGACCTGGGTGAGTTGGTCAATCCATGCGCCGAGGAGTTTCTCGGAGAGGCGGTCGGTGCGCAGGCGGGCCTGGCGGGATGTGTTGGCGGCGTCCTCGGCGCGCTCGGCTTCGAGGGCTTCCAGAACCTCCAATTTGACCTGCTCCCAGCGGCGGCGGAGGGGGCGCACGAGGACGGGTTCGACCAGAAGGGCGATATCCTCCTCGCTGGTGTAATGGGCGCCGATGAGGGAGCGGCGCTTGGGGTCCAGGGAGCGCTCGAAGAGGGTGCCGAAGATGGCGGGGGCGACGCGGGACCAGTCGTAGTTTTTGGCGGCTTCGTAGAGGATGCCGAAGTCGGCGGCGTCGATTTCGACCACCGCGTCGGTGTCAAAGAGGCCGCCGTTGAACCAGCGGATGGAATGCTCGCCGAAGATGCCGTCCTTCTCCGCCATGGCCTGAAAGAGGCCCTTGAGCTTGCGCAGGAATCGGCCGGTGTAGGCGCGATTCTCGCCGAGGATCATGTTGCGGAAGACGCGCTCGGGGAGCAGGCCGATGGAGTCGGCAAAGAGGCAGAAGAGCAGGCGGATGAGGAAGTGGGCGATCTGCTCGCGGGTGGCCTGGAGGTTGTGCTCCTCGAGTTCGAGACGCTCGGCGAGCTTGGCGAAGAGGGCCGCTGCCTCGCGGGTGACCTGAGCGTCCGTGTGCTCGGGACGGAGGATGTTGTAGTCGCCAAAGAGGGCGCGGAGCACCTCAAGCGGGGGAAGCGGGCAACTGACCGTGGCCTGGTTGCGGTTCAGGTCGTTGAGGTCAAAGGCGTATACGCGCTTGGAGGTCGCGGTGAAGTTGGTGTGGACCTCGAAACGGTCGAGGTCGCAGACGACCAGCAGCGGCGGGTTGCCCAGCTCTTCGCGGTAGTCGTTGAGCTGGGTGTAGGCCTTCTTGAGGTCTTTGTGCTTGCCCTTGTACTCCCAGGCGAAGTGGTCGCGGAGCCAGACGTCGGCGAATCCCTTGCCGCCGTGGGCCCTGCCGACATGCTTCTCGAAGGCATAGTTCTCGCCTGCGGAATCGGCCGCGGCGGGGTGAGGCTGGCCGAGGAGTTCGCAGAGGTCGAGGAAGTGGGACTGCGAGCCGGCGTTCTCGGTTTGCGCAAAGAGCTTCCAGCGATGGACAAATTCAACGAGCGTAAGGGGCATGGCGACAGGGGTAGTGTACCGCCGCGCGGGCTGCCCTGGCAGGTTACGAACGGGGTGCGGGCATGGACGGGCCTCCGGTCACTTCTTGTCCAGCGCGTACTCCATCGACCAGATGGCGCCGGGGCGCATATACATGCTGGCGCGATAGAGGCCGCGGATGTCGTAGGCCTCGGGGGTGCGGAAGAAGTAGCCGCGGTCGCGCCAGACCACGTTGTAGACGCCGCGCGCGGTGGCGAAGCCCTGGTCCCTCATGCCCTCGGCGATCATGTGGCTGGCCAGCCCGAAGGTGGTTCCCGTCCAGACCTCGTCCATCTGGGAGGAGCTGTGCAGGGCCTGGCCGTCGGGGCCGACGCCGTTGACGGCGCCCATCTCGCCGTGGGCGAACTTGCGCACATTATCCTCGTAAATCTTGTGCAGGGCGGTGCGGCGCATCTCCTTCGGCACCAGGTCGCCGAGGCCGGTCAGCGAGGCGTACCACTGGCCGGCTAACTGCTCGGCCATGATGGCGTCGTTGTCGGTTCCCTTCACCGCGTAGCGGAAGTACTGGCCGGTCCAGAGCTTGCGGATGTAGGCGGTGGAGGCGCGCGCTTCCAGGGCGTCGTACTCGTCGGCTGCTTTGGGCTCGCCCAGCTTCTCGGCCATGCGCGCGGCGGCCTTGAGAGCGGCCAGATACAAGCTGCCGGTGTAAGCGCTCTCGCCCGAGGCGATCCACTCGTCGTAGGTCTGGTCGGGAAAGCCGCCGTTTTCGATCAGCCCGTCGCCGTCTGTGTCGTACTGGCGCAGGTGCTCGAGAGCCATCTTGACGGCCGTCCAGTTGGCGCGGAGGAAGCTCTCGTCCACCGAGCCGGTCAGCACGTAGTCGCGCCAGACCATCAGCACGTACTTCGAGTTCAGGTCGCGCCAGTTGGAGACGTCCTGGTAGTTGTACTGATTCACATTGACGAAGGGATCTTCGCCGGGCGCGCCCAGGTCGTGGGGTGCTGCGCCGGGGACCTTACGTGTGTAGGCGACGAGCCGGTTCTCGCGCGCGCTCTTCCAGCCCCAGACGTACTGCTGCGGGTTCGACTCGGGAATGGAGTCGGCGTATTCCAGCATCTCCTGCTTCTCGATCTCCGGCCAGAAGCGCAGCAGTCCGAAAGATCCGTAGAAGCGGACATCCGAGGTGCCGTAATAGGGATAATCGAAGCACTCGAGATAGCTGAAGGTGTCGCGGTCGCGGCTGGAGGGATGGGCGGGGTTGGCGAAACCGTCGCGCTCGCGGGCCCAGACGGTGCCGCCGTCGGCCAGGTAGTAGAGCTCGTTGAAGAGCTCGCTGCGGTACCAGGCGGGCTTCCTCTCGTCGTCCACGATAGGCTTCTGCCAGGCGTCGATTGCGCGGCTCCACTCCTCGTGATGCTCGAGCGCGGTGCGGGCCATCTCGAAGGCGTGCGTGCCCTCGGCTCCAAAGAACCGGGTGTAGCGCCGGAGCCACTTGCGTCCGCCGCCGAACTGCACCACGGGCAGATCCCAGCTGAGGGCCATGGGCACCAGGCGGGTCTCATGCGGAGCCAGCGTGAAGCGCACCGCGATGGCGCCTGCGATGGGATCGCCGCTCGATGCGACCGGAGGCGCGTCGTTGGGCAGGCGGCCGTCTCTGCCAAAGGGCCGCCAGACCTCGCCGCCGTCTCCCTCGACCGGGTAGGTGGCCAGCGTGGTGATCTCGGCGCCCTCGCCCGCCAGCGCGGCCACGGCAAACTGGCCGTCCCACTCCTCGCTGACATCGCCCTGGCGCAGCCGGTCAAAGACGATGCCGGTCGCCGTGCCCGCCTGCGTCTTCTCCGTCACCACACGGTCGATGTTCTGCTGGTTGAGCGCGCCCTCGAAATTGTGCTGCGTGTCGCGGAACCATCCGATCATGTTGGTCCACGAAAACAGGATTGAGACCGTCACCGGCCGCGACGAGGGGTTCTCTGCCGTCCAGCGGTAGACGGCGACCGGGTAGCTGCTTTCCTTGTAGTTATTGGGCAGGATGGGAGAGAACTGCTCCACCGTCAGGCGCACGGGCAGCGCGCGCGTTCCGTAGGCGAACCAGCTCCTGGGATAGAGCGCGGCATACTCGCCGTCCCCGGCCGGATAACTCCAGTTCCAGGCGCCCATGGTCCAGCCCTGCGGCTTGCCCACGGCCAGCGCCATGGCCACCGGCGCGCCTCCCTCGGGCTGGGCGAAGACGGCGAACTGGCTGTTCGGAACATCCTCGTATTTGTGCACGCCGGCCTTGACGTGCCAGCGCTCGAAGTGCCCGCGATAGGAGCGCGAGAAGGTGCCGGCGCCGAAGCCGCCCACCGGCGCGCCCTGCCAGTAGCCGTCGTCGATGTTGAAGCCGCTGAGTTCGGGCTTGTGGGTGCCGGGATTGGCCGGCGCCACCCCGAGCGGAATACGCCAGGCAGCGGCGGGAATCGGGCTCTGGGCCACGGCAGGCGCAAGGCTCGCGGCACAGAGGGCTGCCAGCGTAATAAATCGATTCATTTGCAAGGTTTTTGCTCTCCCGCCGAGACCCTCCCATGATACACATGCGCGTGTGCCCGGCGCAAAACCCGGTGCCCGTGCGGACTCCGCGCTATACTTGGCTCATCTGCTCCTGCCGCCGCCGGTCGAGCCAGGCGATACTTCCTACCCCCAGGGGTTTCGCCAGAAATGGCTATGGCGCGCGGCGATTCAAGTCCGCGGAGAATGCGCGTTTGACGAAGTACCTCAAGCATTGGGCCCCCATTTCCTGGCTGCTGGTCATCGGCGGCTTCGCCTTGCTGCACGCGCTGCACCTGGGCGCGGACTTCCCTAACCACACACTGTGGACCTCCGACTGGGCCAAGTACACGGACGAAGGCTGGTACGGCAACGCGGCTGTGCGAGCGCATCTCTTCGGCCACTGGTACCTGCCGGGCGACTTCAACCCAGCCGTGGCGCTGCCGGTGCTGCCCTTTCTGGAGTGGGTGCTCTTCTTCTTCACCGGCGTCAGTCTGGAGGCGGTGCGCGGGCTGACCGCCGGGTTCTTCTTCCTGAACCTTCTGCTGGCCTACCTGCTGCTGCGCCAGCGGGCGCCGCGATGGGCTGCGCTTGGCGCGCTGACGCTGATGGCGACCAGCCCGTTCCTCTTCTGCTTCAGCCGGCTGGGGATCCTGGAGCCGCCGCTGACGGCGGCCACACTGGCCGCGTTGAACCTGGCCGTACGGCTACCGCGGATGCGCCGCCCGATCCTCGCATCGGTTGCGCTGGGACTGCTGCTGACCGTGATGGTGCTGACGAAGACGACCGCGGTCTTTCTGCTGCCAGCAGTGGCGTGGGCCGCGCTGGTGCCGCTGCGCGGGCGCGCAATGCTGGCGCTGCGCTCGGCCGGCGCCACGGCGGCCAGCTTCGCGCTCACGCTGGGCGCGTGGATGGCGCTCGTGGCCCACTGCG
Source organism: Occallatibacter sp. (assembly GCA_049690595.1). Taxonomy (GTDB): domain Bacteria; phylum Acidobacteriota; class Terriglobia; order Terriglobales; family Acidobacteriaceae; genus Telmatobacter. The sequence goes on from JBAVMZ010000371.1 coordinate 7,198, forward strand.
GCCTGATGCCCGACTACCGCTACCTCTTCTTCGTCAACCACTACGTGAAGCCGCCCGAGTTCTACTGGCCGCTGCTGAGCCTGTGGTGGTGCTTCCACGGAGGATTCTGGATCGACCGCATTCTCTACTCGCTTGCCTGCGCCGCGGTCCTCGGCGTTCTGCTGCTGGGCACGCGCGCGGCGCGTTGGCTCAGGCTGCCGCAGGCGGGCTGGGCGCAGGGTTTGGCCGGCGATCCGGTCTGGGGCGCCAGCGTGCTGGCCGCGGCCGGTTACATCTTCTTCATGACCATCCAGAACCACCCGCAGCCGCGCTACTTTGCGTTCGTCGCGGTCTTCTGCTTCCTGCTGGTGGCGCAGACGGCCGCGGCGCTGGTGGGCGAGGCCGGCCGGTGGCCGCGGGGCGCCGGATGGGCAGTCATTGCGCTGGCCAGCATGGCAACGGCTTTCAACGCGGCGCAGACCGCCAACTACGCGCTGCACCCGGAGTACACCTTCCTCGACGCCGCGCGCCGCTTGACCGCCTACATCGACGCGCATCCGAACGGCAACCGGCTGCTGCTTTCCATCAGCGGCGACCAGATCGCGCTGGCCACGCATCTGCCCGCCATCTGCGACGACTTCGGCACGCAGGAGCTAGTGTCCAAGCTGGGCCGCTACCAGCCCGGCTGGTTCGCCACCTGGAACGATCTGGACCCGGGTACTCTGGAAGACCTGCACAACCGCTACTCCCTCGAGCAGGTGGCCGTCTTCCCCGCCCTGGACGACCCGGAGCGCAATCAGTTGACGCTCTTCAAGCTGCATCCGCTGCCCGGCGGCAGGATGCGCGAGCCCTCGCGGCAGAATCTGCAGGTCGTCCTGCCCGACGATCGCATCGAAATCCCCATCGAGTAGACGCCGGGAAACCGGCCGCACTGCGCCTCACCCGGCCTCCGCGCCTGCCTGATTCGCCCGCCCTGGCGGGCCCGCCCCGCCCTGTGACTGCAATCACTCGACACTCATCCCAGCGGGTGATACGCTTCCGTTGACTTTTCCCCGGCATTTTCCGGGGTGGCCTACAGCGAAACCAGAGTAGCTGTACCCTGAACGCAAGCCCGCCAAGTGGCGTTTTCCTCAGGAAAAGGCCACCTCCGACGATCTCGACGAGGGCACGTTTACTCTCGCTTTCGCTCCAATGCCAGGGAGCCGTCGCGGGACGGCTTCAAACCAAAGCAATTGGAGGAATTGTGACAGCACAGGATCGGGTGTATCTCTTTATCGAGAAGACTGCTGGCGCCCTAAGCCAAGGCGCCGGAGCCCTTCTGAAGCGTCAGTACAAGTTCGTGGTGGCCCTCGCGGCGCTGCTCGTTCCCGCCTTCGCCCATGCGCAGGAACACGCCGGCGGAGGCGAAGCCAACCTGATGCTGCCGGATCTCAACAGCGTGAATTTTCTCGGCATGAGCGGCCATAACCTGCTGAGCATCGGCCTCTTGTTCTGCCTCGCCGGCCTGCTCTTCGGCATGGTGATCTACGTGCAGTTGAAAAACCTGCCCGTCCATCGCTCCATGCGCGAGATGAGCGAGCTGATCTACGAGACCTGCAAGACCTACCTGTTCACGCAGGGCAAGTTCATCCTGCTGCTCTGGGTCTTCATCGCGGTCATCATTTCGCTCTACTTCGGCGTTCTGGCGCCGGTGGGCAATGTCGCTGTCACCCTGCCCATCATTCTGCTCTTCTCGCTGGTCGGCATCGCCGGCAGCTACGGCGTGGCCTGGTTCGGCATCCGCGTCAACACCTTCGCCAACTCCCGCACCGCCTTCGCCGGCCTGCGTGGCAAGCCCTATCCCTGCTACGCGATTCCGCTCAAGGCCGGCATGAGCATCGGCATGGCGCTGATCTCGGTCGAGCTGCTGATCATGCTCTTCATCCTGCTGTTCGTCCCCGGCAACTACGCCGGCCCGTGCTTCATCGGCTTCGCCATCGGCGAGTCGCTGGGCGCCGCCGCCCTGCGTATCGCCGGCGGCATCTTCACCAAGATCGCCGACATCGGCTCCGACCTGATGAAGATCGTCTTCAAGATCAAGGAAGACGATGCCCGCAACCCCGGCGTCATCGCCGACTGCACCGGCGACAACGCCGGCGACTCGGTTGGACCCTCGGCCGACGGCTTTGAGACCTACGGCGTCACCGGCGTGGCCCTGATCACCTTCATCCTGCTGGCGGTCCACGATCCCAAGATCCAGGTCCAGTTGCTGGTGTGGATCTTCGTCATGCGCGTCGCCATGCTGCTCTCGAGCTCCGGCGCCTACTTCCTGAACGGCCTGATTGCGAAGGCCAGGTACGCAAACGCCGACGAAATGGACTTCGAGGCCCCGCTGACCTCGCTGGTCTGGATCACCTCGATCACTTCCATCGCCCTGACCTTCGTGGTCTCCTGGCTGCTGATTCCCACGCTCGGCGACGGCAGCATCTGGTGGAGGCTGGCCTCCATCATCTCCTGCGGCACCCTGGCCGGCGCGGTCATTCCCGAATTTGTCAAGGTCTTCACCTCGACCAAGTCGGCCCACGTTCAGGAAGTGGTCACCTCCGCCAAGGAAGGCGGAGCCTCGCTGGGCATCCTCTCCGGCTTCGTGGCCGGCAACTTCTCCGCCTACTGGCTCGGCCTCTGCATGGTCGCGCTGATGGGAACCGGCTATTACTTCAGCCTGGGCATCCCGGATTTGCAGCATAATCCGGCGGGTCTGATGCTGGCTCCCGCCGTCTTCGCCTTCGGCCTGGTCGCCTTCGGCTTCCTGGGCATGGGCCCGGTCACCATCGCGGTCGACTCCTACGGCCCGGTCACCGACAACGCCCAATCCATCTACGAGCTCTCGCTCATTGAGACGATTCCCGGCATCGAGTCCGAGCTGAAGAAGGACTTCGGCTTCGATGTGAAGTTCGAGGCCGCCAAGCACTGGCTGGAAGCCAACGACGGCGCCGGCAACACCTTCAAGGCCACCGCCAAGCCGGTGCTCATCGGCACCGCCGTCGTCGGCGCCACCACCATGATCTTCTCCATCATCATGGCCCTGACCCATGGACTGACCGATGTCGAGGCGGTGAAGAGTCTCTCGCTGCTGCACGCCCCGTTCCTTCTCGGCCTGATCACCGGCGGCGCCATGATCTACTGGTTCACCGGCGCGGCCACCCAGGCCGTCTCCACCGGCGCCTACCGCGCGGTCGAGTTCATCAAGAAGAACATCAAGCTCGAAGGCGTGGAAAAGGCCTCGGTCACAGACAGTAAGAAGGTGGTCGAGATCTGCACCAAGTACGCGCAGAAGGGCATGTTCAACATCTTCCTCGCCGTCTTCTTCGCCACCCTCGCCTTCGCCTTCTACGAGCCGTTCTTCTTCATCGGCTACCTGATCTCGATCGCGATCTTCGGCCTCTACCAGGCCATCTTCATGGCCAACGCCGGCGGCGCATGGGACAACGCCAAGAAGGTCGTCGAAGTCGACCTCAAGCAGAAGGGCACCGCGCTGCACGATGCGGTGGTGGTCGGCGACACCGTCGGCGATCCGTTCAAGGACACCTCCTCGGTGGCCATGAACCCGATCATCAAGTTCACCACCCTCTTCGGACTGCTCGCCGTCGAGCTGGCCGTGACCCTGAGCGCGAAGAACCCGGTGCTGGCCATCTCGATGGCCATCGTCTTCTTCCTGATCTCGGTCTTCTTCGTGCGCCGCTCCTTCTACGGCATGAGGATTGAGACCGAGGAAAACAACTAAGTCCCGGCGTCGAGGTCGAAGAAAACGCCGCCAATTCCGTAGTTCCCTCCGGCCGTCCCCGCACCCGCGCGGACGGCCGGAGTTTTTTCTTCCTACCTTTTACTACAGTTGTAGATCGCATTTTCGGAGGGAGCAGGGGCCTTCAGGCCCCTGAAAATCAGCCCAAAATGCAGAGCCTTTAGGCCCGGGCTTCGGCAGACTTCAACGGAAAGAAGCATCTACAACTGTAGTATTAGGACCGCGGCGAGCCCCGCCACAAATCCCCAGGCCAACCCCGCCAACCCCACTCCCCCGTCAACCCCCCTCCGCCCCAACCCACTGAAACCACACGCGCAGCTCCTTGCCGCCAATTACCCTCTCCCGGCGCACACTCGGGGTGAGGACGAGTGCGGCCGCCCGGAAACCTCCCTGGGCAATCCAACCCCCGCTCGCCAGCAGCCCATGCCCCACATCACCGTCACCATCGACGAGCAAACCTACCGCAACGCCCGCGTCATCGCGGCCCAGAATGACACCTCCGTCTCCGCGCTCGTGCGCGAGTTCCTCGTCAACATCATCCGCACCAAGCGCACCGTCCCAGTCACGAAGAGACCCTCCGGCCGCCGCTCGTCCAAACCTGGCCCCCTCCCCCCCTTTCCGCTGTCTAACTGTCAAACTGTGCCGCCGGACGAAGCCCTGGAGAGGGTAAATCGAATGATTGCCATATTTAACCAGGAGGGCCTCTGCTGAGCTGGCGCGCTGTCCAACTGTCCAACTGTCCAACTGTCGAACTGTCGAACTGTGCCGGGCGCGGGGGCGGGTGGCCCCGATCGCAATACGGATCTTATCGAGTTGAGGGTGGCGGGTGGCCCCGGTCGCAATACGGATCTTATCGAGTTGAGGGTGCCCCCGGTCCCTCGCCTTTGGGGACCGGGGTGGAAGAGTCGGACTGACGGTAGCGCATCCGCACGGGCAGTTGCCAGGCCTCTCTCGCGGGCGGTCCACTCGGATTCGATCTCCACGGTTCCGCGCATGCCCGTTCGATAGTGGCGGAAGCCCGACCACCGCCAATCCTCCGGCTTTGCGACAAGCCCTCGGCGGACGGCCTTACACCTCAGCGCACAGGGACGCCCGCCGGGATTTGCCGTCGCGTTAGCTGCAGCCGCTGGTCGAGCCGCAGCTCATGCAGCGGTAGCAGGAGCCGTTGCGGACCATGATGGCCCCACAGACGGAGCAGCTTGGAGCGTCGCCCATCTCGTACATGGAGCGCATGGCGTCCGCCGCGTGATAGACGCCGCGGTCGGTCAACTGCGGGC